>DAOUSK010000034.1 GCA_030627265.1 Methylococcaceae bacterium | reverse complement strand
TCAATTTCAGCAATGTCAGATTCTTCAATAAGTTCGATCAGTTTTTTTATTTTTCTAATATCCACGATTTATTTATCCTCGAGTAGGGTCTGATGTGTAGCCTCTAAGGCCAGTTGGTATCCAGTTGCGCCAAGCCCGCAAATAACTCCCTGAGCAATATCAGAAAAGTAAGAGTGCTTACGAAAAGGCTCTCTTGCATGAACGTTGGACAAGTGGACTTCTATAAAAGGTATTTTGGTTGCAAGTAAAGCATCTCTAATTGCAACGCTAGTATGAGTAAAAGCCGCTGGGTTGATAATAATAAAATCGACCTGATCAGCAAAGGCTTGATGAACATGTTCTACAATTTCATGTTCCGCATTATTTTGATAAAAATTAAGTTGATGCCCCTTTTTACTGGCGAACGACTCTGCGCTTTTTTGAATGTCTGCTAGTGTTTTATTACCATAATGACCGGGTTCACGCACACCTAAAAGGTTTAGGTTGGGGCCATTAAGAATTGTTATTTTTGCCATGGAAAAACACTATTTAAAAGGTTTAGCTTAATATAGCGAGCAATTCTCTCTAATTTAGTAGGTTTTGTCCAGAACTATGTTAGTTAACAGCAATTAGCGACAAAAACAGCTGTTTTTTATTTATTTTTATATGATTGGTGATTTGATTAGCTCTTTTTTAGTAAAGTCATTAATTGTTTTTCTAGCAATTCTTTAGATAGCTCACCGGGGTGCCGGAAAATAATTTCATTTTGTTGATTAACGATCACTGTGTAAGGGATTGCAGTGATAATATTACCGAGCTGTTGGGCAAGTAATACCCCTTCAGAGGGAGCCATTAAAATAGGGTAGTTAATCTCGGTGAAAGCTAAATATTCTTCAACTGCATCCGGATCATCAATGGCGATGCCAATAAATTGTATATTTTGAGGGGCGTATTTTTTTTGCAGCTGAATGAAATCAGGCATTTCTTTTAAGCAGGGAGGGCACCATGTTGCCCAGAAATTGATAATCCGTATTTTATCTTTCCATTTGCTTATCGCTTGTATTTTTCCCTGACGATCAGGTAAAGAAAACTCAACCAAAGGAATTACTTTTTGCTCATGGGTTTGTTGTTGCTGATCAAACCATACAATGAGCAAGAGAAAAATGAAGGCAACAGAACCAAGAAGTATTTTAGGCATAAATAAGGTTGTTTAGTTTGGAATATTTTTTAGAAAAAGGTCTGGCTTTTGAAAACCTATGACACGTTTATGGGCTAATTCTTGTTGGTTAAGGTCAAAAAATAAAATAGCAGGCGGCCCTATTAAATTAAATGCTTTTAAGAGGGCTTTGTCGTCAGAATTATTTTTTGTCACATCAGCTTGCAATAAAACAAAATTGGCAAGGCGCTGTTTTACTTTTGAGTTACTCAAGGTGTAGTGCTCCATCTCTTTGCAACTAATACACCAGTCAGCATAAAAATCGAGCATCACAAATTTTCCTTGTTGGCTGGCTTTTTGTAATTCTTGCTTTAATGCAGCTAAAGACGTCACTCTTTTAAAAGCAATCGACTTTTCTTTATCTGCCGATGAACCTGAAAAAGCGATGCCTTTTAATGGCTGTAAAGGGTTGGTATTGCCGGCACTTAAACCCACTAGCATAAGGATGCCATAAGTAAGTAAAACTATCCCAGCGCCTTTCCATAACTTGTGCCAGCCTCCGGAGCTAACAGGAAGAGGCTCTAGTGCACGTAAATAGACGGCAGGGACAATGCATAATAAAGCCCATAGAAAAAGGCTGAGTTCTGCTGCAATAACACGTTCTAGCATCCATACGGCAACGGCAAGCATGATAACGCCAAAAACGGTTTTACTGGCATTAAGCCAATGCCCCGCTTTGGGTAATAATTTACCAGCAGAAGCACCGATTATTAACAGCGGGACACCCATGCCCATGCCCATCATAAACAAAGCTAAGCCACCTAAAAGCACATCGCCAGATTGGCCTATATACATAAGTGCGGCTGCTAAGGGTGCGGCAACACAAGGACCAACAATTAAGGAAGAAAAGAACCCCATTAATGCAGCGCCTAAATAAGAGCCATCGCGATGTTTGTCGCTGGCATTATGTAAACGGGACTGCATGAATTTAGGTAGCTCTATGTGGTAAAAATCAAACATAGAGAGCGCTAAAATAATAAAAATACTACTGAATAGGTAAATAATCCAAGGTGCTTGAAAATCGGCTTGAAGGTTACTACCGAATAATGCGGCAAGGATACCAAAAGCGGTATAGGTTAGGGCGGAAGCAAAAACAAAGCTCAAGGATAAGAGAAAGGCTTTACTTTGTGTGATGTTTTTACCTTGGCCAATAATAATACCCGATAAAATGGGCACCATAGGAAAAGTGCAAGGGGTAAATGCTAGTAATAAACCAAAACCTAAAAAAGTGAGTAAAGTGAGAAAAAAGGAATCATTTTTTAAGGCTTCAACAATAAAGTCTTGCTCAGATAGATTGCTCGATTTAGCGGGTGTGGTATTTTTGCTTTGTGCTGTTGTAGAAAGAACAGGTAATTGTAAAGTGACTGTTTTCTGCATTGGCGGGTAGCAAACACCGCGTTCAGCACAGCCTTGAAATTTGGCAATTAAAGTAACGCTTTGTTCGGCAGGAAAATCACGGGAGAGCGCTAAGTTAAATTGCACGGTGTCATATAATAATTCGACATCGCCAAAGGCCTCATCATATTTTGGTTTGCCACGAGGAACCGAATAATCTAATAAAGTCGTACCATTTTCGGCTAAAAGTGTGAGTTCAATTTTTTCTCTATAAAGGTAATAATCTTGTGCTACATCCCATTGCACGCTGATGTTTTTATCATCTTTAGTAAAGGCAAAAAAAGTAAAAGCATTATCAGCCGGGAGTAACTCATCAGAAAAAAGGTTCAAACCTAAATTAAAGCCTTTAGTGATTTTTTCTAAGGAATTCAAAGCAGGCTCAATCGCAGGTAAGTCTATTTTTAATAAGGTGCTTTGCGGTGGGTAGCACACACCAATATCTGCGCAGCCCTGATGTTTTATTAATAGATTAAAGCTTTGCGGGCTTTTTGATCGCTGTAAAGTCAGCAAGCTTTCGACCTTATCTCTATAAATAAGCACATCGCCAAAAGAGGCATCGTGCTTCATTTTTCCTGCGGGTAAATCGAGGTGGGTGATTTTAATCGCAGCTGATTTAGAGGTGACTGATATTTTACTGCGGTATAAATAATAGCCTTCAGCAATCTTCCAGATGATTTTTACATGCCCAGACTTTGTTGGCTCAACAGACACTTTAAAGGCTTGCTCAGCTCTTAATAAATCACTAGGGTTTAGTGCATAACTAAGCTGGCTAATGCAAAGTAGTAAGAAAAAAAACGTTATTTTAAAGCAGCGCATGAGTTAATCCATTGTAAATAAGCAGGCAGGCCGTTTTCGATGGAAAACGCAATAATTTCAGGAGTATCATAAGGATGATGGGCATTGATAAATTGCTCGATATTGGCATATTGTGAGCTAGGTGCTTTTATTAATAATAAATGCTCTTGAGCCGTTTCTATTTTACCTTGCCAGCAGTAAACGGATGTTAAAGAAGGCAAAATATTAACACAAGCGGCCAGCTCATTTTCAATGATTTGACTTGCTAAGGTTTTGGCAACCGTAAAATCGGGGCAGGTATTTAAAATTAATTGATAAGGCATACAAAGGGAAGGTGAAATCAATATTGGGTATGGAGTATAGTATGCTATATTTTTAAAATATTAGCCCTTAAAGGAAGCGGTTTATTATGAGTCCAATACAAATTATTTTCTTAGTGATTGTTACGATCCCTTTCATAGAGATTTATTTATTGCTGCAAATCGGCGGTATTGTTGGCGTATTTCCTACTATTTTATTGGTAGTAGGTACTGCAATTCTAGGTGCAGGTTTATTAAGGCAGCAAGGGATGGCAACATGGAGTCGCTTACAAGAAAATTTAGCGAAAGGGCAGTTGCCTGCTTATGAAATGATAGAAGGCCCTATTTTATTAGTGGGTGGCGCTTTATTATTAACCCCTGGTTTTTTTACCGATGTGATTGGCTTTTCCTGTTTAATTCCTTCTATGCGCCGAAAAATAGCGCAATATATTATCGAAAAACGCTTAGGTGCTGAAGCTGGCGTACAGCACCCATCATCACCAAAAGAGCCTGATGTGATTGAAGGCGAATTTAGAAAAGAAGATTAACTTGTTTAAAAGCAGTAGGAGGATTTTATGAGTGATGTAATACGACGATTAGTAACACGAAGTGACTTTGACGGGCTAGTGTGCGCTGTTTTATTAAAAGAAATCAATGTCATTGATGAAATTACTTTTGTTCACCCTAAAGACATGCAAGATGGTTTAATTGAAATGACTGATAATGATATTTCAACCAACTTACCTTATGTTGATGGTGTTCATTTAGCATTTGACCACCACCTTAGCGAAGTCATTCGCAACGAAGCGAATGATAAACATATCATTGAACCTAAAGCGCTTTCGGCGGCGCGGGTTGTTTATGATTATTATGGAGGGACTGAGCAATTTCCAGAGTCTTGGAATGAAATGATGGCGCAAGTCGATAAAGCTGATTCTGCGCAGTTTTCTGAAGATGAAGTTTTGCACCCTGAAGGTTGGGTTTTATTAAATTTTTTGATGGATTCGCGCACAGGCTTAGGCCGATTTCGTGTGTTCACCGTTTCTAATTATCAATTGATGATGAACCTGATTGAATGCTGCCGTTATTATTCAATTAGTGACATATTAAAATTAGATGATGTGGTTGAGCGTATCGACTTATATAAAGACCATGAAGAAAAAGGAGTAGAGCAAATTAAACGCTGTTCTACTATACATGGTAATTTAGTAGTATTAGACCTGCGCCAAGAAGAGGTCATTTATGCTGTTAATCGATTTATGATCTACGCATTATTCCCTGAAGCAAATATATCGGTGCATGTTATGTGGGGATTAAAAAAACAAAAAACAGTTTTTGCGATAGGTCAATCTATTATAAACCCAAGCTCAAAAACAAATATCGGTGAACTCTGTTTAAGCTACCAAGGTGGCGGGCATATTAAAGCAGGAACTTGCCAAGTAGAAAATTCTACAGCAGAAGCGATCTTAGCTGAGATTGTGCAAACGATTACAAAGGCGGGGTAATGATAATAAAAAATAGATTGATACTATTCGTGCTATTTATGCTGATACTTGGGTGTTCAAGTGAATCAGATAAAGCCGCTTCAGAACAGTCCAGTAAAACACCCATTTTCAATGAGCAGATAACAGCATTGGAAAAAGCTAAAGGCGTTGAGAAAATGTTACAGCTAGAAGCAGGTAAAAACAGACAAGCCATCGATGAAGCGACTAAATAAAGACAAGAAAAAAGGTATCAGAGGGTGAAGTTATTGCAGTTATCGTTCTTGAGGCGATGTAACTAGTAAACCCACTTGATTGTAACCCCTATAAAATGGTGAACTCTTTTATAGGGGATTATAGAGACAGACTAGCCTTTTAGTTTTTCTGTTACATGTGGTTCAATTAAATGATACAGCGCTTGATGCATTTTAGGATTTCCGGCAATGACGTTGCCGGACTCTAAATACTGGTCGTTAAAGGCTAAATCAGTGACCACACCGCCTGCTTCTTTTACGATAAGCAGTCCTGCTGCAATATCCCAAGGTTTAAGGTCAATCTCCCAAAAACCATCTAAACGGCCCATTGCTAGGTAAGCTAAATCGATAGCTGCCGAGCCTGTGCGGCGTATTCCTGACGTATTGGTGCAAATGGCTTTAAACATTTTAAGGTAAGCATCTAAGTACTGTTGCTGCTGCGCTTTAAAAGGAAAACCAGTTCCAATTAATGAGCCAGCTAAGCTCGCTTGTTGAGTAACTCGAATGCGTTTTCCATTCAATGCTGCGCCATCACCACGAGAAGCGGTAAAAAGTTCATCACGTTGTGGGTCATATACCACGGCAACGATTAAATTATTTTTATGCTTTAAAGCAATTGAAACGGCGTAATGAGGAAAACCGTGTAAGAAATTAGTTGTCCCATCTAAAGGATCAATAATCCAAGTGTAGTCATTGCCTTCATGAGCGCCGCTTTCTTCAGCTAATATGGCATGCTCTGGGTAAGCTGTCTTTAAAATTTTTATGATCTCAGCTTCAGCTTGGCGATCAATTTCAGTGACAAAATCATGTTGTTCTTTGTTATCAACCTGAATACGAGTAACGTTTTCAGAGGCACGAAGAATGATGTCGCCCGCGCTTCTTGCAGCACGGATAGCAATAGTAAGCATTGGATGCATAAGTAAATTTTTTAATGAGCGGTTAGAAATCCTCATAGGATAACAAAATTTTTGATAAAATTGATTTTTTTATTCATTAGGAAAAAACCGTGCTGAAAAATATTCGAATTGTATTAGTTGAAACATCTCATCCAGGAAATATAGGTGCGGTGGCACGTGCAATGAAGAATATGTGCATGACTGAGCTATATTTAGTGCAACCTAAAATTTTTCCTAGTGCGGATGCAACGGCGCGTGCCTCGGGTGCGGATGATTTATTAGCAAATGCAGTCATTTGTGAAACTATTCAAGAAGCGATTGCAGACTGTGAAGTGGTTGTTGGTGCCAGTGCGCGCTCACGAAGTATTGCAGTGCCTGAGTTACCGCCAAGAGAGTGCGCTGAAAAAATGGCTGTTGACGCGCAAGATAAAAAAATTGCTATTTTATTTGGCCGTGAAAATTCAGGGCTAAAAAATCATGAGTTAGATTTATGTCAAAGCTTGCTTTCAATCCCTAGCAATCCTGAATACAGTTCTTTAAATTTAGCTGCTGCAGTGCAGGTTGTTTGTTATGAATTAAGAATAGCGACAAATACTGAGGTGGTAAAACCGCAAGAATTAGAAGATCCATTAGCAAACTCAGCACAGATGGAATCTTTTTTTGAGCATTTATATCAAACACTGGAAGAAATAGGTTTTTTAAACCCAGAAAAATCGACCTCCATTATGCGTCGCTTAAGGCGGGTGTATCATCGGGCTAAGTTGGATACGAAAGAGTTAGATATACTGCGCGGTATTTTGAAAAAATCCACATCAGTTTTACATAAGAAAATATGATTAATTTGATTAAGGAGGATATTTCTAGTGTCTTTGCTAGAGATCCAGCAGCGCAATCGATATTAGACGTTATTTTTGTTTACCCTGGTTTTCATGCCATTGTTTTACATCGATTGAGTCATGGCTTGTGGGTAAAGGGTATTAAATTTCCTGCGCGATTAATTGCCCATTTGAGCCGTTGGATTACGGGAATAGAAATTCATCCTGGCGCTATCGTAGGGCGACGTTTTTTTATAGACCATGGAATGGGGGTTGTGATTGGAGAAACAACCGTGATTGGCGATGATTGCACTTTGTACCATGGGGTAACTCTCGGTGGGACGAGCAGCAATCAAGGAAAGCGTCACCCGACCTTACATGATGGTGTGGTCGTTGGTGCGGGCGCAAAAATATTAGGCCCGATTGAGGTTGGCAAGAATGCACGTATAGGCTCTAACTCTGTGGTATTAAAGCCGGTATCAGCAGGAGCAACGGTTGTCGGTATTCCGGGGCATGTTGTTAGTGTTAAAAATGATAAAATTACGGACCGTAAAAAAATTGCCCATAAGATGGGCTTTGATGCTTATGGAACAACAGCAGATTCACCTGACCCTGTGGCTTATGCTATTAACCATATGCTTGATCATATACAGGTGATGGATCAGCAGATGGCTGAGATGAAAAAGGCGCTCACGGAGGCGGGGATACCGTGTAAAGTTGAAGATATTCCTGAGCTTGATGGTTGTGAAATCGACAAATAGGAAAGTGTGAAATGGTTCTAAGTCTTTAAAATAAGAGAACTTTTGAAAGAGTATAATAGTTGACTATTTTACTAGGTTAATCTATATTGCAGTTATATAACTTAATAAAAATAGGAAAATTAATGAGACTAACTACTAAAGGTCGTTATGCTGTAACAGCAATGCTTGATTTAGCGATACATAGCGAAATTAAACCGGTTACTTTAACTGAAATTGCAACACGTCAAACAATTTCACTTTCTTATTTAGAGCAACTTTTCTCGCGTTTACGTCGCGCTGATATGGTCGTTGGCGTAAGAGGCCCAGGCGGCGGCTATAAATTAGGTCGCGCGGCAATAGAAATTAATGTTTCAGATATCATTTTGGCCGTCGATGAGCAGGTCGATTTAACAAACTGTGAACAAAAAGGAACCTGTCAAGAGGGGGAGGTTTGCTTAACACATGACTTATGGATGGGCTTAAGTGATGTTGTTCGTAATTATTTAGATGGTATTACTTTAGCTGATATTTTAGAGAATGAAGTTGTAAAGACAGTTGTAGCAAGACAAAGTGGGAGCCAAGTGGTTAAATTTAAAGGCTCAACAATTGGTATGGCAATAAAATAAGATGATCTATTTTGATCATAATGCAACAACAGCACTTGATGAAAGAGTGCTTGAGGAAATGTTGCCTTTTTTAGGCCAGCTACACGGCAATCCATCCGGCCTTTATAGACTAGCTAGAGTTTCTCGTAGTGCGATAGAAACAGCGCGAGAGCGTATCGCGCAGTTAATTAATGCGCAGCCAGAGCATATTATTTTTACCAGTGGCGGCACAGAGGCAAATAATTTAGCGCTAAAAAGTGGCTTAATTAAAAGTCATTTAATGACCTCTGAAATTGAACACCCGTCTATTCTTGAATCACTCCCTGAGAGTGCATTAAAAAAAACGCTGATAGGCGTAGGAACGGATGGCATTATTTCTTTCCAAGAAATAAGTGATGCTGCTGACTTTGATTTCGCTTCTTTTATGTTGGCGAATAATGAAACAGGGGCTATTCAAGATATAAAAAAAATAACTCAATTAGCCAAAAATCGAGCTGCATTAATCCATACGGATGCTGTTCAGGCTTTGGGTAAAATTAGTATTGATTTTCAGGATTTGGGTGTTGATTTAATGTCCATTTCTAGCCATAAAATATATGGTCCAAAAGGTTGTGGTGCATTAATTAGTAAACATAAGAGTTTAATGACAGCGCTTATGACAGGAGGAGGGCAAGAGCAAGGGATGCGAGCGGGCACAGAAAATGTTGCTGCTATTGTTGGTTTTGGCAAGGCGGCAGAGTTGGCAAGATTAGAATTAGAAGAGAGGCAGGAGCATAGTTTTAAACTAAGAGAATATTTAGAGCGGCAATTACACGGTATTCCAGCCATTAAAATATTTTCAGAATTTGTACCACGACTACCCAATACAGCACAGATCGGTATCCAAGGCTGTATTGGAGAAATGCTTTTAATGCAATTAGATCAGCAAAATATTGCTGTTTCTAGTGGCTCGGCATGCGCGAGTAATGAAGAGGCAAGTAGCCATGTCTTGGCTGCAATGAGAATAGATCCAGAGCTAGCGCAATCAGCAATACGGGTTAGCCTAGGAAAAAATAACACATTAGAAGAAATCGATGTTTTTGTGCAAAAATTAAAGCAAATCATCGCTAAAAATAGGTAATTATTATGGCAGTTGTATTAACAGAAAGTGCGGCAAAACAAATTAAAAAACAACTAGATAGCCGAGGTGAGGGCTTAGGTTTAAAATTAGGTGTTAAAAAATCAGGTTGCTCCGGTTTTGCTTACACGATTGCGTATGCGGATAAGCTTGAAGAAGGCGATGCAGTTTATGAAACTTTTGGCGTGAATGTTGTGGTTGCTGATGAGCATGTAACGACGCTAGATGGCTTGGTGCTCGACTATGCAAAAGAGGGTATTAATGAAGCGTTTAAATTTAGTAACCCTAATGTAAAAGGCACTTGTGGTTGTGGTGAAAGTTTTTCTGTATAAATTAGAAAAGATAAGCGGGGGGATAAATGGAATTTTCAATGTGGGAAAATATATTTGTAGGCTTAATGGCAGTTGGCCTTATTTTTTGGATGCGCCCAGGGATAAAAGCATCGATTGAACGTAGTAAAGATGCAGAGTCAGATTGGATGGGGTTTTTATTGCCGATTGCAGCTGTTATTATATTTGTTGTTTTTTTAATCACAATGGTTTGAGATGTCAGAGTTTATAGAAAAAGACTGGGAAGAAGAAACGTGGGCGATACGTCCTAATAAATCACAGCTTAAACGTGATATTGCAGAAATTAGCCAATTAAGCGAAGAAATTAGCCAGTTAACAGCGAGCCAGATAGAAAAGCTAGCTTTGCCTGATGTTATCGTGCTTGCCATTGATAGTGCGGCAAAAATGCCGGCAAAAAGTGCGCGTAAACGACAAATGAAATATGTCACTTCATTAATGCGCCATGAAGACCTTGATGCGATCCAAGAAAGTTTGGATAAAATGAAAGCAAAAAGTGCGCATGCAACACGAGAGCTTCATCAAGCCGAGCGTTGGCGTGATCGTTTATTATCTGAGGATAATGAAGTGGTTACGGAGTTCTTAAATCAATTCCCAACAGCAGAAGTGCAGCAAATACGTCAGCTTATCCGTAATGCAAAAAAAGAAATAGCATCAAGCAAGTCACCTAAAAATTCTCGGTTATTGTTTCGTTATTTACGTGAGCTAATCGAAGAAACCTCTGAACATAAATAACCCCCTCTCTTTTTAAGTATAAGTGACCTCTATGAATTTAATGCGTTATCTAGGCCTTTTTGCGCTTGTTATTTTTTCAGCTTCAGCACAGGCAGAAACAAATGATAGTTACACCGCTATCGCCGATGTTTTTGCTCATGCGGCAGAAGTTAATCAAGAAATATCTACTCTTGGGCTTGAAGGAGATGGGGTAGGTGAGGAAGTAGAGCTTAAGGCTTTAATAAATAAGAGAAATAAGTATTTCCAAGCGTTGCTTTTAATGATTCGTGGTTCTTCGATTAGTGTTGATATTAAAGGCTTACATAAAAAAGAGTTGAGATTTTTAAACTCTAAAATAGGTATAAATCGATCAAGAGGAAATTCTTCTGCAGTTAAAAGAGATCAATATTTAGTTGGTCAATATTTAGCGGAAAAGGAAATCGCCAATTTTATTCAATATTTAGCAAATGCAGGGCGTTATTACGTAAAAGAAGATGCTGTTTTAGTTGAGTCGAATAAACGTTTAAAAAAATTAGTACAAAAAAATGGGGAGCTAGAGAAGCCGAGTGATAGTGAAGGTGCTATTTATGATGCGACGGTTAAAAATTACCAGAAATTATTGCAAACTTATGGGATATCAATAAGTTTTACTGAATTTGTTTTAGATAATTCGGGTGACATTGTTGTTACTAGTTTTTTGCAGCGGATTTCAATTATTTCTGCTATTTCTTATATTAATAACTTTGATGTTTTTACCTCAGTTAATCATGCAATTTCTCCTTTGAAACTTGATATCGGTGGTGTGCTGGTCGCGATATGTATATTTTTTCTAACGCTGGTTGCATTCCCTCTTATATCAAGAGTGACTCATTATTTAGTGGAAAGATTCATTTTAAACGATGATAAAGTTGAGCATGTTGAGGTTGTTTTATTAGCTATCCGAATTCCTATTTTATATTGGGTTACTTTTTTTGGTTTAGACCTTGCTATAGCAACTTTAATGTATAAAACGGCTTATAAAGTGACTATAGAGCAATTTAGTTATTTTATTTATAGCGGGCTTTATATCTATTTGTTATTTAACCTAATTGAAAGTGTGGCAACGGTGCGCTTGGAAGCGGCCACTAAAAGGCATAAGGAATATAGCAAAGAGCTGTTAATGTTAATGGTTAAGGTACTAAAAACGATTGTTATTTTAATTGCATTAACTTTTGTATTGAGTCATATGGGCATTAATGTGACTGCTATTGTTTCTACTTTAGGGATAGGGGGTTTTGCCTTTGCGATGGCCGCTAAAGATAGTCTCTCTAATTTTTTTGGTGGTTTAAATATCATGATCGATGGTATTTTTAAAATGGGCGATTGGATTAAAGTTGAAAATTCGGAAGGAACGGTTGTCGAAATTGGCTTACGTAGCACCACAATAAGAACCTTTGATAATGCTTTAATTACCATGCCTAATTCTTTGGTATCGACAGCAAGTGTTCTTAACTGGAATCGTCGTGCAGTGGGTCGCAGAATTAAAATGCATGTAGGCGTTACTTATGAAAGTAATATGCAAGATATTAAGAACGCTGTTAGTGATATTAAGATTATGTTGGAAGAGCACCCAGATATTGCAAACCCCAAAGAAAAGCAAAAAAAGGTAGCGCTAACGAAAAAAACTAAATACTTATCTCATAATGACCAGCAAGGCATTAAATCAACTCAACTTGTTTTTTTAGATCGATATGGTGATTTTTCTATTGATATTTTAATTTATTGCTTTTCTAAAACGGTTGATTGGGCAGGTTGGCTAGCAGTTAAGGAAGATGTTTTATTTAAAATTGCTGGTATTTTAGAGAGCAATAATTTATCTTTTGCTTATCCAACGCATGTACAAATCAATAGGGGTGATGAGCCAGCGCAAGCAACTTCTAATCAACTATTAGAAGGTTAATTACTCTCAGGGTAACTTCTTCTCGGGCAATGGAGCGCAGGTCTTTAGCCTGCATTGATGCAAAGGCAGGCTAAGGAAGCTGTGAAAGTATTGTATGTAATCTGTATGTCCTTGAATACTTTCACAAGCTCTAAAGGCCTACGGTCCATTCATTGATGAGCCCTGAGTTCAGCGGTTTTTACCCATACGTAATGAGAGGTTATCTCTCAGGGTAGTATATTCAAATTTAATATCTCTCACTCTGTTGCTTAAAGTAAGCTATATCGGTAATTAAATTAGTACTAGGAAAGTCTTCCTGTGTGAAGTGGTTACCTAATGCATAGCTACGAAATACGCGTGTATTATCAATAAACATAGCCTGATAAAGCAATGATAATTGTTGCTTGTTAATGCTTTTTACCGCTTCAGCAATGCGTTTTTTAGTATCAAAATTGATGTTTTCTCGGTCAATTTCTAGCCAATTTCTATAGCTTAATTTTTGTAAACTTTTATCCTTCTCTAATAAATGTGTGATTAAGCCTGATTTGTAATTTTCAAATTCAGCGTCGGGCATAGTAGTGAATGTTTTTTGAAAACTAAGAATAAACGCGTGTATACGCGCTTCAATTTCGACGGCGGAAATAACCGGTGACTGTAGTATAAAAACAAGCCCAGGCGCATCTTTCATGGGTAAGGATGCAGCACCTATGTTGTACCCGAGTTGTTGTTGAGTACGTAAATCAGTAAAGAAGGCAGATGAGAATATGCGCCCAAGTAACTGGCTTTCTGCGCGAGAAACGATAGAGTTATCTTTGGCCTGAAAATATAAGGCTAAAGTCGCATCGTGGTTATCAATAATCAAATGCCGTGCGCTTAAAGTTTTGGCAGCTAATTTAATTGTTTTAGCCGCTGGAATACTCAGCTCGTCTTTAGCAGTAGGAAGTTGTTTTTGAATTTCTTGCGCTAAAAGTAGGGCTTCATCTTGAGATATATTCCCTTGCGCTAACAACGTGATGCGTAGGTTGTGTAAAAATTGTTTTGAGAAGTCAGTTAAATCACTCAATGTTAAAGGCGCTAATGCCGCTAATTTTTGCTCATTTGTCCAACGCCGTTCTACTAGGCTACGTTTAAGTTCCGCTAGCACTTGGTGAAAAGGCTGCTGTTTTTTTGCATTATGTAAGTCTTGTTGAAACTTGTTTTTTAAAATATCAAAGCGCTGTTGCTGCATCTCTGGTTTTTTTAGCGCCGCAATAATGCGCTCTAAAAGAACCGCTTGTTTTTGAGAGTAGCCTGATAAGCTAATGCTTAGGCCGCGCTCTGTCGTATAAATAGAGTAATTTAAGCCCGCTAAATTAGCAGGGTAGGCATAACTATTTAATTGTTTATTAATCATGCCTGTTAACAATGCGCTTAACAGTGCTTGTTTGGGGGATTGATTTGCCTGCTTGCTGTGTAATGCTAGATAGAGACTGCTACGAGGTGCTTTAAACTGAGTGTCTAGTTGATGCCAAACAGTTATATTATGAGCCTCTTTAATTAATACTGGATGCGTTTGTGATGAGCTGCTCTCTTTTAAACTGAGATTATTGGGAATAAAAGGGTTGGCTGCAGGTAATGCAAGTGCTGGGTTGATGTCTGACTGATTCCAACGTGTGATTTGTTGGCTAGTGAACGCTTGAATGCCGTAGTTTACGTGATAGTGCTGTTCTGTTTTATCGGTTTTTAACTGCTGTGCATTTAATGAAATTAAAGCGCGCTCAGGCGTTAAAAGTTGTAAAAAAGAAGCAATTAATTCAGGCTTAAATTGTTCCATAATATAACCGCCGCGTAGTACGTCTTGGGCAGGGTAGTATTGTAAATTACGTGCAAGCTCAGTAACAGTATGGCTTGCGTTACGTTTTTCTTGATAGCGGAAACGCAAATCAGCCATTTGTTGCTGCTCTCTAAACAGCCATTCCTGTACCTCGCTTCTTTGCATTAAATGAATGTATTGAAAGACAATGTCAATGACATCATCGGTATGATTTAAGCCTTCTTGAGTTAGGTTAATCCCTAAGTATAAGCTAGATTCTTGGTTGTTATGGCTAAAGCCGGTGGATGCACTCATCTCATCTGCCCAGCCTTTTTCTTTTAGCAAAGCCAGTATGCTTCCTTTGCCTTCGTGCCCTAGAAGTGATTGAAAATAAGCGCTGGGTTTAGCAAGGTAGTGAGATTGTGTTTCTGGTAATGGAAATAACAGGGTTAGCTCTCGTTTGACCTGTAGCGATTCTATATTAATCCACTTAGCCATTTCATTACTGCTTAATAAAGGCTCAGTTAATATGGTTTTTTTAGACTGTGTATTGGGGATAGGTGAAAACTTTTCAGTGACCCATTTTTTTAAAGTTGGTAAAGGCTCGTTACCTAAAACAACCAAGCGCATTTTATTGGCAGAATAGTGTGTTTTATAAAAAGCTAATAAATCATCGCGGACTGGATTATCCTTTCTATCGGCGAGTGTTTCTAAGCTGCCTACACTAAATTTCGCATAAGCACTTTTAGGGTTGAAGGCTTGTTGCATGGCAGCATAAAAGCGGCGGCTATCGGTTTTAATTTTGCCTAAATATTCAGAATGTACCGCATTTTTCTCGCGTTCGACAAATTCAGGGTTAAATAGAGGTGCAATAAAAAACTGGCTGAAACGGTCAAGCATCGGTTCTAAAGAGGCATTCTCAATATCAAAAAAATAATTGGTATGCTCTTTAGCGGTATAAGCATTACGGGAGCCGCCATGTTGTGCAATAAAATTTAGGTAATCATCTGGATTAGGGTATTTTTCTGTCCCTAAAAACAGCATGTGCTCTAAAAAATGAGCAAGCCCCGCTCTATCTTCGGGGTCGCTTGCACTACCGACAAAAACATCAAGAGAGGCGGCGGCTTTATTTTCGGTGGGGTCGGAAATAATTAAAACTTCTAATTGATTATCTAAAGTGAATGATTCATATAAGCGAGAGTCGTTTTCACTTTGGATGATAGTTTGCTTTGTCATAAATGCGGGTTTAAAAGAGCAAGAATTTAAAGTGATAATGCTTAAAAGAAGGCAGTATTTAATGGATGATTTCATAAGCTTATATTAGGTTAACACGGCTAAAACCACCGTTTGGAGTGCGTAAGTTGGTGACTTGTCCTTGGTAGATTCTAGCACTTAGCGCTAAAATTTGATTACGGTAAGTAAAAAGGCGAAAGTCAGTTTTAAATTTTTCTGCATCAGGGCTCAGTGTCGGCGAGGGTTTGATGTATTCTTGAATTAATGTTTTTTGTGCATTGAAGCTATTAAATTTATTTTTAGTCAGTTTTGCACCAACATAAACGCCTCGGCTCGCATAGCTATTAAGGGGTTTAAAGACCCATTGCTTGCGTTGTTTCCATAAGGCATCGGGCTGAAAATCACTTAATAAATAAGTTTTAGGCAATGTTTTGTGTAGGCGCTGAGCTACTTTTTGGGGAAGTAATTTGTCCAGAGTCTCCTTTTTATACCAATTGGCCATGCGTTGTTTATCCGCGAGTAGTCCGTAAATTCGTGGGTTAGGTGTGATGCAGGTAGATTGATTTTGCCAAGCATTATAAACCGTGCTCATCTCGGGGGAAGTGAAATAAAAATCACAATGCCGATTGTAAATTAAATCAACTAATTGATTATTAACATAAAGCCGTGAGTCTTTTTCTACGATTTCACTGGGGTCGATAATAATGCATTTGATACCCGCTTGTTGAAATAATTGAGCAAAAAGTTGCATCTCAGGGTAGAGAAATTGATTTTCTGGGTCTTGGTCAATAATCGCTATTAGCTTAGGTTTGGCAGTTTCATTTTGATGAAATAGGCGGTAATCATCTAAAAAAGTAGTTAATAGGCGTGTGGCGAGCTTTGTGGAAAATTGCTGAATGCTGGAATGATTGCTTTGGTCAGCAAACCACAAGCCACCCGCATTGGTATTGACTTCAATAAGCTTAGCTTGTTTATCTTCCGTTATATGAAAATCATAACCCATTAAGACCGAAAAGTGAGAGTTATTAATTTGTGCTGAAGGCGGTAGGTTTTTTAGTGTGCTGGGATAGTTAGGGTGCTCACTCAGCAATTGCAGGTCATGCACAAGGTAAATCATTTGCTTTAAAGCTGAGCGCGATAAGGTCGCTGAAAAAGGGCTAATGCCATGTCTTAAGGGTTTCATATGAACGTATTCTTACATGGAAATTGAAAAAATTAAATATGTGCTTTTAATTACTTAATTGCTTGAGGTTTTTTATATTGGGATAAGGGTTAAATGTTATATAATGCTTATGATTTTTTAGCGAATTTAAGATGGATTTATGACAGAACCAGAGAAACAACACACTACTAAGCCACGTAGCCGTGGTATTTACTTGTTACCTAACTTATTTACCACAGCGGCATTGTTTTCTGGATTTTATGCCATTACCTCTGCCATTGATGGGAGATTTGAAACAGCGGCAATGCTTATTTTTGTCTCTTTGGTGCTTGATGGCTTAGACGGGCGTGTTGCACGGCTAACCAATACACAAAGTGATTTTGGTGCTGAATATGACAGCATGGCTGATATGATTTCTTTTGGGGCTGCGCCAGCAACTATTATGTATTTATGGTCCTTAGAGTCATTAGGGCAAGCAGGTTTAGTGGGCGCTTTTGTCCATTTAGCCGGCGGTGCATTACGCCTTGCACGGTTTAATACTCAGATAGGCATAGAAGATAAGCGCTATTTTCAAGGCTTACCGAGTCCGGCAGCAGCGGCCATTTTAGCTGGCTTAGTTTGGGTGAGTGAAAAGTATGGTTATGGAGCAGAAGGCTTTGCATGGGTTATTTTGACGGTTACATCATTAACAGGTTTGTTAATGGTCAGTAATTTTCGTTATTACAGCTTTAAAGAGATTAACTTGCGTGGGAAAGTTCCTTTTGTAATGATGATCGGCATTATGTTGGCCATTGCGGTGACTTTATCAAACCCTGCAACCGTACTCTGTTTATTCTTTTTTGGTTATGCATTATCAGGGCCTATTGTTACCATCGTTTTATTGCGTAGAAAAAGAAGAAGGTCTCGTACGAACTAGTTATTGTTAGAACTGAGAAAGAAACCTCCCCCAAAAACACGAAATAATAAAGACAAGGATTTATGCTGTTTCAATCCTTGTCACTTCACTCTAGTTAAACTAATGAATCGTTAGTTAACTAGGTTTTTAAGAACAGCCATACAATGGCTACACTGCTCAATGAGTAGGATACTTATGAAAGATAAATTAATCATTTTTGATACAACTTTGCGTGATGGTGAGCAAAGCCCCGGTGCGTCAATGACGGCTGATGAAAAAGTGCGTATTGCTCGCGCGTTAGAACGCATGAAAGTCGATGTCATTGAAGCAGGTTTTCCTGCGGCAAGTGATGGCGATTTTGCTGCGGTACAAGCCGTAGCAGAACATGTGCGCGACAGTACTATTTGTGGCCTTTCTC
>DAOUSK010000097.1 GCA_030627265.1 Methylococcaceae bacterium | reverse complement strand
GATTACTATTAACTGACATTGATACATATTGAGCGTTCTTCAATTTTTTATTAAACTGCCTTTCTAATTCAAAAATATCATAATATTCAGAGTTATGCTTAACCACTCTATCAAACTGACTTTCATTTAGTAAAGTATCTGATTTAACGCGTGAAAAAGTAATCGCAGATGGATAGTCAGGAGGTGGTTCAAAGCTCCCGGGAGCGCACCCTGAAATGATTAGGCTAGTTCCCATCGCTAAAACTGTATTTATTTTATTAAGAATAGTCATGATATTATTTTCCTTCTTCTTTAGATGCTGTAAGAAATAGCATATATAAACACCCTGTCACTCGTGTAAATTCAGTCGACCTCTTGTTTTTCGCCTAGAACTAATATTAATCCACTGTAATGATCAAGTAAAACTTGTACACTTTACAGCCACTCTTAATTATCAAACAGATTAGTTAATTGAGCAACAACCTGCTCTCTATCGTATTGCTTAACTTCATCAGAAAGCGCTCGATAAGGAATAAGGAAGCTTGATATTTTATTTTTTTTATCTGTTTCTTGCCCAAAATGCCACCCTTCTGACAACTTTTCACCCGACCAGCGGTCATGTTCTAGCCCAGCCAATAACTCCATATCATTATTTAGAATCTTTTTTCCAAAACTACAAATAATATCGGCTACTTTTTTCTTTAGATCATTTGTTAAAGAGATTTGGCCAATACTAACTTTTCTGTACCGTTCAATTTGATATTTATCCGCTAAAGCATTTAGTTTTATTAGTGCATGATCAGCAGGAGATCGATTCCAATTGCGATTCGTTTCATCAAGTAGCTCCCAAGGGTAATCAGCTGGATTTTCATAACTTCCATCTGCTTTTATTAATCGTTTACCTTGATCTTCACGCGCTTTGATATATTTCTCATGGCCTTTTTGTGCAAATACATCAAGCTGCTCCATTAATTCAAATGCTGCTACATGAGAGTCAACCGGAAAAATACGAACATCGCCTTCAGCTTGATTAATTTCATTAAAAACATCTCTATAGCCAGAATCATCGGGTAACTCTACTAAAACCTGCATCAGACCCGTCATATTTGATATTGAAGCCTGCATAGCCTGTATAAATACATCATCACTATTTTCACCACAAATGGCTAATGTAACTATATCTTCAGACTGTACCTCCAAAGAATGAATTGATTCAATATCTATGCACTCAATATTCACGACTCTCTTAGTGTAATCAGTCCCTGATATCCCAGGGTAATCATGATTAATTTTTTCCTGCATTGCAAACGTATTATCTGTCGCTATAACAATACGAAAGGCACAATAATAATGCCCTACGCGCAAAACTTGCTGTAGCAGCGCTTCTGCAAAGGTACTCCAACCTTGAATAATGAAAGTTATTTGAGCACTTTGTTTCTCTATCCGTACAACTCCGTCTAAAGGGTAATTTAATAACGCGAGTCGAGCAGAAGTGTTTTCCATATTCATTAGACAAATTTCAATTTTTGCCTCATTGCTAACAAATCTGCGTATGGCCATTTGTAATTGTGGCAATAACAGACGGTTATTCACTTCAATATAGAGCTTTAATTCTTCTTTGGGATTATCTAGGCTACGAATTGAGTTTAATTGGGTGATAAGCTTTAATATTTGACTCATATCACCACCAAAATTACCCAAAAGAATAATTCGTTTCGCATTTTTAAGCTGTAGCCTATTTATTGCCTCCATCGTCCAGATGTGAAAAATCGCAATAAGAGTTTGTTTAAGGCTATTTTCCCTTGTCTGTTCAAAATATTGTTGCTCTGAAATAACCACAAGAAAAGAATCTTTTTCGCTGTGGGAGGAAAGGGTTTTAACAGCTTCTATATAATGTTTTGTTTGAGTGTCATTGCTGGCAATGACAGTATGCCCAGATAATTTCTTTGGTATTCGTCCCTTTTTAAAAAAACTAACCATATTTTCTAAGGCTTCAGTAAATATAGTAATGAAAACACCCGCATAAATAAGGACACTAAGAAAAAACATGACACTACTCAATATCATATTTATTGATGAATCATCATCATCATCAGAAAATCCAGAATCTATTAATCGTGTCCATGCCCACCATAATCCCTCTCTAAATGTCATATTTAGAAACTCTGAAGCTAAAAAAGCGCTAGCAAAGATCAAGAATATAATGAAAGAAAAAGCGATTAATAATTTTCCAGTCAGGCTAATACGCATATTTACGGGGCGTATTAGTTTTTTCAGGAAGTTTACAATCAATGTATATCTATCTTTACGTTTATAAGTCATAAATAAAAAGTCACTGGCTTAATTTGCTCAAGAGTTAATCGAAATTTACCAATATCTAAGTAGCACATTTATTCAGGGGTCCAAATGTTATTGTTAGCTGGATGCTTATTTTCTTTAAAAAAATATCGCATACTTGACACATACTCCTCAGGAATAGCTTGTTTATTTAGCCAATCACTAACGCCTTTAGTTCGTTGGTTATCTGTCGGTCCTTTTACAAGAAACAGATAATCACAACGCTCAACTATATGCGCCATAGCAAGCTCATACTGCTGTTTTCGCGCTAATGTTCCAGGTAATAACGTATGAATAGTACCAAAACGTAAAGGCATTTCATAATAATGCTCTGACAAACCAATTACATCTGTAAACAATTCCAAGCCTGACTTCTTCTCCGACTCTGAGCGGCTTTCTGACATTAAATTTACCGGAAAATCTTCCTTATACAATGCATACGGTAAAGGCAAAGGAATTATTAATTTAGCGCCCCAACTTTTAATCACACAATCAACAATTTGTTGCTCTGCTATATTAGCTACACTACACAGTACAATATAATTTCTATTCGGGTTATCTTCTTTAATTAAGTCCAGCTTCTCACGAATTTGAATAAGCGTTTCTTTTAGATCAAACGCATCAGATATAACGCCTAAATATAAATCCTTAACGATAGACTTATTATTCAGCATGCCGTGATTCTGGTTTATTAGATTGATTTGATTTCTATCATATTTTTTCGCCAACTCAGAAAGCTTATTCCAAGGCACTAAATCAGGATGAGTTCTCGCTGCATCATTACGCGTACTAGCATATTGCCATCCTTCCAAATAATGGCAAGCCATCCAGCGCCTATGTTCAACTTGGGCAAGTATGTCAATAATATCAGGTGCTATAGCTAGTTTATCGCTATTAACATTAACATCAACCTCTACTTTTAACGTCACTAGTTGAGCTCTTAATGCACGCAGCTTAGTGACCAAATGATCCCCAGCTTTTCGGTTCTCGCCTTTATAATAACTAGATAAAGCCTTCCATTCATGATCCGCAGGTTTAGTACCTATTTGATTTTCAGGCTTACTCTCCTGTCGACGCTCTTTGAGATAACTTTCATGAACCAAATGCGGTATTTCATCCAGTTTTTCATCTATCAAATTTTCAGCAGATAAAACCTCACGAAGAAGACCGAATGCAAATAAATTATCTGGTATTTCCCGTCTACCTACATTACTTTCAAGCAACCCCATTAGACCTGATGCAGAAGACATATAGACAAAAATAGGCGCATTCCTACACTTCTCTTTATGAGATTCTTCATGTAGGTAGAGAGAATTACTTAGGGCTATTTCAGCATTAAGCTCGCAGACTATATATCCAGTTACCAAATCTGAGCGTGTAAATGAATTTAAAAGTGTTTCGAAAGGCAATACGGCAGAGGGTTCAATCTCAATAAAATCAAGATCACACGCCTTATTAACGTGCGAATAACGACTGAAAAACTGTTTTTTAAGTTGCGCCAAGTTTGAGTCTACAACCGTAATTTTTAGCTGCTTTTGGTTAATATAATGGCATCGTGTCACCGCCTCTAAAACGATATTTTGCCCTAGCTCAGAAAACCCAAAAACAACCAAATGAGGTTTTTCTGCATCAAAAACATCGGCATAAAATTCTGGTGGATATTTGTTAAATAACATACGAGCACTATTTTCAAATATATTGAAAAAGCGCAAATCAAATTTATTAGTTGCTCGCAAGCGTTCAGACCGCTCTAAACGTTCAGATAAAATTGAGTCAGACGTATGAATATATTGAATTAATGGATTGTCCTTGTTGGTAGGAATATTTAGATTACGAATGAGTAAATTTATTTCAATATTTTGAGCGGCTGTATCACACACAGCAAAAAAAGCTTCGGCCTTAGCTAATCTCATCTTTTTCAACAAATGAGGACTAAGTGCAGAGCCAACAAACACACAGCCCCCTTGCCTACGACATAACACAATACTGTCATTCCTCTCATCAATCTCGATAGCGATAACCTTATAGCCATCAGCTAAAAATGACTGGGCAATAATAGAGCCTTTTGTCCCTAATCCCAAAACGACGATATGCTTTGTATAAAAAGTAGATGCCCATGCGTTCTTAATTCGGCTTTTTAATTTCGTAACAAAAGCAAAAATGACGGTAAATATTGTCAGAAAAGGTGCTAAGAATCGTGCCACTTCATGCTGCCAAGGGAGCTTTTCGCCTAGTTCCCACTCACCTTTCAAACCAAATAACTGTAATGCCTCATAGACATAATCACTGTAGTCATTAACCTTGTTTGCATCCAATAGATAATATCCCCAAAAGCCAAGAATAAAAGCTATCACCCAAAGCGCTGTAGCTACAACAATGAATTGCCATGATTTATCTTCCATAATTACACGCCACCGCCATTCCTAGTATTTATTAATAACATCATATGTTTTCTTGAAAATTTCATCTTGGATAATACCAACATCACCTATTCCATATTGTAATAACCAGTCGCCAGCAACACCGTATATAGGGTCTTGCTGCGCACCGACAAACACAGAAATAGATTCGTTCAACTGTTTAGCGAGAACAATACATCTTTTTTTAGCATAAAAACCAGTTTCACCAAATAAGGTTGCTGAAACTGCTTGATAACCTAGCTCAAACTTATCCCGCTGAATAGTCCATTGCTCATTTTCAATGCCAGTTAAAATAGCATCGCCCGCATGATAACGAACATTGCCCTCAATAGAATTGACTGCACCTGCCACTTTTGCGAATTCAACGATAACTGGAATTGCTCGTTTAATAACCTTAAGCGCGGCTGGATCATTTTCGAGAGAATTCATTAGCCTGGTAACTCAGGTTCTTGCTGCTCGATTAACCCCTGCCACTGCGTATTCTCCTGAGACATAATGTGTGCTGCTTCTAATGTTAAATATCTTATATCCAACCAATCCCCCCATTTCCTTACGCCAGGTGCTCCCATGTCTTTGACCTTTAACTTATTAAAAGCCGCTTTAACATTATTCAAATTTTTAAGTGTTAAATCAGATTGGTTCACTAAGCGCATTAACTCAAGCTTAGTGCTAATACCATAAAATGCAGCAGCAATAGCGGGAAGCCCAATCGTTGCAAAAAGTAATAAATCACTATGTACAAAGAAATGTGCCGCGACAGCAACAATAGTAGCCACAAAAAACATAAATGACATTTTATGTAAAATATTATGAGTTCTTTTTAGTTTATCTCGGGTGTCCACATGATAATTACTTTGGTCCTCAATAACAGACTGAATGTAAGTAGAAAAATCAGGCGCCTTTGCTAATGAGTAGAAGGGGTTATCTTTATCTTTCATCTTAGGTAAACCCTCAGCTCGCAAAACTTTTTGTAAAAACCAAAGTTCAGCGCTCTGTAACTGAAGCTTAGTACTGTCACTATTCACGCTCCAGGCAGGCTCACTAAATAGCTTAGGAATTGCCAATAAAGGTAAGCCCATACGCAAATACCTTAGCTGCTCTGCCATAAATCGCTCAGCAATCCAGCGGCCATGCCAGTTATTTAATTTTTGTAACTTCAAAGCAAAAACGATAAAAAGTAATAGAAAAATTTCAGATACCCCCCATAACGCACTGAATTCATGCTCAAAAAAACCATTAACCCCCGCAACAGCCGATAAAATAGCCAAAGTTGAACAGGCATATAAAATCCAAATACATCTGCGGTGAATAGTTGCAGCAGCATTAGCAGATAAATCAAAACGTTCAAACTGACTCACCGAATTTACATCATCAGCTTCAGGCCAAGATAAATCAGGAAAATAATTATTTTTTACGCTTCCCCAGTAAGCATTTTGGCTAAACCCTAATCCTAGTTTACTTAAAAAACCTGCCTTATCCGATTTAAAGGGAGGGCGATAATAATCTCGCAGTTTTTCCAATTCGGGTTGATTTATGGGAGCTTCATCTTCTAGTGAATAAAGTTCAGAATATAACAATTGCTGTTTTAATAAACCCTGAGTTGCTACCCCCGCCCCATCTAAATCAACAAAACAATTCTTTAACAAATCAAAGTTTGGTTTATCGCCATTCAACAAAAGAAGAGTTGCTTGATCAATCTGAGTAATATCTAAAACTCTAGGCATACCCTCAAAATCTAGCCACAACATGGGCTTACGTGCTTTAGCCACAGAAAACAAAAAATGCGCTATACATTCATCATTATTAAACTGAGCCTCATCAGCCACGACAACAACTAAATCAGCAAATGCTAAAGCAATATCATCACGCGTATGACTCGCCAAATAAGGTTGAGACTCGTCTTCCCCCATACCCAAGGCGACTACACGTTCAGCCGTTTGCACAATAGCATCATCAGTTTCTAATCGCCCAGGCACTAATATATGCAAGGGCCAATGCTTCGCACCAGCAACATTGATAACTGATTGTTCCACAGCTGAATCTACACCCGTCAAAATTCTGACTGGCATATTGCTTATTAAGTTATCAACACCAACCAACAGTGATTTTAATGAGTCTTGAATTTCTTTAGTTAATTCAGTTTGTTTTGTGTTACCCGCAACTAAAATAGTTAATGGGAACTGTAGTGTTTGTTCAGTCATAAGATGAAAATTTAGTTGATGAATAATATCTTGGATTAAAAAATAAATAACGGAAAAATTAGAACCAGTACATTAGACTTTAATTTTCCCTAATTTCTTTAAATATTTAATAACTTTCTTTTTCTCATTCCCGTCCATATCACCAAAAATAAGGGGTAAATCATCAGTCTTTAAATTAACTAACTGACTTGCTATTATTTTAATTGCTTCCTCTCTTTTTTCTGGGTATCCCGAGGAAATACCTTTTAAAACCACTTCAGCTTCACTTGCAGATAAATTCATTTTTATTTTATCTTTTTTCTTCAAGTAGCCAATTGCATACCTACGATTTGAACCCTCAAGTCCTTTTAATATAAGAGCTAGGTCTTGACCATTCAAACCGGCACTTAATTGACTCGAAATAATATTTATAGCGACTTTTTTCTTCTCAGGATGGCCAGCTGCAATTCCTTTTAGAATCATTTCTGCTTCTTTTGCAGTTAAATCCATTTTTATTTTTTCTGCCTTTTTTAAATAATTAATGGCTTCTCTTCGGGACACTCCTGAAGTCCCTTTTAAAATAAGCGCTACCCCTTCTCCATTTATATTTGGAGCTAAAGCCTCACCCAAATTCTTTATACCGTCACCACGATTAGAATCATTTAAAGTATTCAGTAACTTATTAGCCTCCTCTGCACTCAATAGCGTTTCAATTTCTGGTAAAACTTTTTTCATCAATTTAAGCTTATCAGAGTCATTAAACTTGCTATCTTCCGTCATTTCCCCAATATCAGCTAATAGTCGATCTTTAACCGTAGACCAAGGGAGTGGTATATGAATGCTATCAGTCCAATTAGATAATTTGGACAAATTAGAGTCATATTGTTTCTGCCAATCTATACTGTAAATCACACCTGAAATAATTAAAATTAAGGTAATAGGGACTACTAGCTTTTTTCCATAATAAAAAATTAATCGATTTACCTTCCCCAAAAAAATCATACCTTGATCGCGCTTCTTTGTATAAACCGTATCAGCTGGCAAGATGCCAATAACCTTATCAACCAAATCATCCAAATTTCTATCAAAATCATCAAATAAATCAATAAACTGCCGATTACTTAATTGATATTTAAATGCATCTTTTGGCTCTATATCTTCTATTCTGGCTGGAATCACCATTTTCTTACTCGCTAAAGATAACTCTTTAGCGATCTCATTCGAACCAGCCGCTTGAGATGAAAAAACTAATACTACAATTTCCGCCTCCTCAATAGCAGCAACAATTGCAGATTGATAATCAGCACCAGGAGATATATCTTTTGCAGAAATCCAGCTTTTAATGCCTCTTCGATTCAAACGCTCATAAATTTTTAAGGCTAATGTACTGTCCTTAGAAGAGAAAGAAATAAAAACTTTATGCTGATTCATGTTGTTCCGTTAATTATTATTTTTTGTTTAAAAACTATTTACTAATGCTATTTTTGAGGGGTACATACTGTTATTTACAAAGCGACTCTACTTAAAAAGCATAGGTATTTACACATCTTTATAATTTAAAATAAATTACTTATAAAAATAAGTTGATTTTTCATGAATATATATACCCTCATATGCCAATTTTTATGATTTTATATTTCTATAAATCACCGGTAACGGCATATAATAATATTTAACTAATTGTTTTATAAGTG
>DAOUSK010000045.1 GCA_030627265.1 Methylococcaceae bacterium | reverse complement strand
TGTTGCACCATAAACTCAATAATATCAAATCGCGCACCTTCTAGCTTAACCATCTGAGCGCCGCCTTGCTGAATCAATAAAGCCGCATTTTTTGCCGCCTCTAAATGACTCGCCGCACTCATAAATGGCATATCGGCAATAACAAATGCCTCTTCATTACCCCGAGAAACCAATTGCGTATGGTAAAGCATGTCCTGCATACTCACTGGTAAGGTTGAACTATGTCCTTGCACGACCATCCCTAAGGAATCGCCAACCAATAAAACATCCAGCCCTGCTCTGCTAAAAAGAGCCGAAAATGTGGCATCATAAGCCGTCAGGCAGGTAATTTTTTCCCCTGCTTGCTTCATTGCTTGCAGGTCTAAAATTGTTTTAATTTTTTTTTGTACCACTTCAGTATACAAACCCATTAAGCGATTCTCTCAAGTCCATCTAAAGGGCATTTGTCGACGCAATCACTCACTAAGCCTAGTTCTGGAATTAGTACACTTGGTGCAATTTCTTGTAGTGGATAGAGAACAAAAGCACGGACTGCCATGCCATAATGAGGAACAATTAAATCAGGAATATTAATTACTTCAGAGCCATATAATAAAATATCCAAATCTAACGTTCTCGGCCCCCATTGTTCATCCTTTCTCACTCGCCCTTGCTCTAATTCTATTTTTTGCAAACTGCGCAAGAGTGTTATCGGGCTTAATTCCGTATTAACCGCCATCACAGCATTCACATAATCAGGTTGGTCTTGCGGCCCCATGGGTGGACTACGATATAAACTAGAAAAACCGAGCTCTTCAGTATCCTTTAAAGCAGAAATCGCTAAGCGTGCTGCTTTCAACTGCTCCTGTGGTGTTGCCAAATTACTCCCCAAGCCTATATAAGCAGTAACCTTAGTCATTTTTAACGCCTTTTGCGGCTGGTTTACGCCTACGTCTATTATTTTTTTTAGGGTAGGATCTATTAAGGCTAGCCACCATTTTCTTTTGCCCTGCTTCGCCAGCTGATTGAAATTCCGTCCACCATTCAGCTAAAGCTTTATCAGCCCCGCCTGTTTCAGCGCGTAGCAATAAAAAGTCATAAGCCGCTCTAAACTTAGGATGCTCTAATAATTTATAAGCTCGGTGTCCATTTCTATGTGAGAACCGTGATTGCAGCCCCCAAACATCACGCATAGCCATACCAATATGCTTAGGAAATGCGGTACTTTGAACTTGTTTTGAAATCACTTCGCTCGCTGCATGCTGATAAGCAACGGATTCAGGCAAACCTTTTGCTAAATTTTTATCTGCCCCTTTCTTAACCGAATCCCATAAAAAAGTTGATATTAAAAAATAAGGCGCAATGCTTTTGCCCGCAGCAATTCTTGTATCTGTATTTTCCAGCGCTTTAACAATAAGTTGTTTAGGAAAATCATGCTCTTCAACAGATAAGCTTTTCTCAGCACTTGGGTATAGATATTGAAATAAACCATAATGCCTTAACATTTCAAATGTGCTTAAGGCCTTACCTGATAAAAATAGTTTAAGTGACTCATCATGCAACCTTGCCGATGGAATATTCGCTAATAAGTCTGCAACTTGAAAAATAGGTTTTTCACATTTTTCATCAATAGAAAAGCCCAATTTAACCGCAAAACGAACTAAGCGAATCATACGTACAGGATCTTCACGGAACCGTGTTTCGGGATCACCAATTAACTTTATAAGGCCTGCGCGATGATCATCCATCCCTCCCACATAATCTACGATGGAGAAATCTTTGATATTGTAATAGAGCGCATTAACGGTAAAGTCACGGCGCATCACATCCTCTTCAATCGTACCGTAACTATTATCTCTTAATAGTCGTCCATCGCTATCCACTTTAGGTGCGGCTTTATCTGAATCTCCCGCCCCTCTAAAGGTTGCCACTTCGATAATTTCACGGCCAAAAAATACATGTGCTAAACGAAAGCGACGCCCAATTAAACGACAATTACGAAAAGCTGCTTTAACTTGCTCAGGCGTTGCATTGGTCGCGACATCAAAATCTTTAGGCTCAAGACCTAATAATAAATCTCTAACACAGCCCCCGACCAAGTAGGCGTCATAACCTTCACTTTTTAGTCGATATAAAACCTTTAGCGCATGATCACTAATTTGCTTACGTGAAATATTATGCTCAGTACGCGTATAAACCGTAGGCTGTAGACCAGAATTACTCTTCTCAGGGACTATTTCAGGCGCTTTTTCGGGCAAGTTACTTAAAGAAACACTTTCTTTATCACTCGTCTTCGCTATGATTTTCTTAAAAAAATTAAAAATTATTCTCTTCCTTTTAACTATTAATATAAAGCGTACAAAAGCAAACAAGCGTACTGCTTAATCCACTTAGGCTATAACTACGGTCTTTCAATAGCTATGACTAAGCTTAATAAGCATATTTATTAATGGATTATTTATTACAATGGCTTAAATTATATAGTAGAATTACCAACTAGATATTTTATTATTCTACAAATCACCTGATACTTAGCGATAAATTTTAAAAATAATAGCCGCTAAGTTCTGAAAATAAACATAAATGGGGAAAGCCATGCTTAAAAAATTTTTAAACATTTTCTTAGACCATCCTGTCTTAGCTAGTATTTTCATACCTGACTTATTCATTCTTTTATTTCATAAGCCACCCTTTTTCTACTCATTAATCATGATTGGAGCTTTAATGGGCTACGTTATGTTTATTGGTCAAAAATTAGCACTTTTTAAAGTATAGTTGAAAAAAGAATTAGACAAAAAACCCAGTTCTTCATCCCCTGAAAGACCGGGTTTCTTTCGTTATATTGGTGCCATTTTTTATGATGCCATGCTAATCATTGCCTTATTTTTTCTTGCAACAGCCCTCTTGCTTCCTTTTACTAATGGCGAAGCAATTCAAGCCCCCATTCTTTTTCCTCTCTATCTACTTAGCATTAGCTTTATCTTCTTAGCTTGGTTTTGGACGCACGGTGGACAAACACTAGGGATGCAAGCATGGAACCTGCATTTAATCAGTGATACAAAGAAAAAAATAACATGGTACCAAGCCCTTACCCGATTTTTAACAGCCTTGATTTCTTGGCTACCGCTTGGTCTAGGTATATTTTGGTGCTTATGGCAAAAAGAAGGTAAAACATGGCAGGACTTAAACTCTAAGTCGACTATTGTCTTGATCAAAAAAGAGCGCAAAAAAAAGTCATCAAGTTAATACCAATAAAACTCACTTTAGCTGCAACTTCATTTTCAACTCGCTAGCATACTCTTCTAAAGAGCTTATCAATTCTAGATCAATCGTTTCTTGCTGCTTAAGTTCCGATAACTTTTTTTCATACTCCAAGAAACCAATAAAGCCATTATCAACCTCATCACAGAGTCGTGACTGACAAAATTTTAGCCATTTAAGCTTATCTTCCTCCGACAAGACTTCTGGATAATTTCGTGCTTTATACCTAAAAAACATTTCAGGCACCCTTTCATCTGTCGATGAAACATCAAAACTAGCTAACTGCTCAATTTCAAGCTCACGTATTTCATCAAAAATAGCTTTATCTCTTGGGCTAAAAAAACCGCCAGCATAGATCATTAAATCTGGGTCAATAATAGCTTCGTAATCATTTTTCATTGAAAAAACATCTTTAATTTTGCTCAATAAAGAACCTGATTTTTCAATATCTTGTGCATGAGCAAGCGCTTCTTGAATATTGATATTTAACCTTATCGCATCTTCAGGGCGCAAAACATTTAAAGGCGCAACCACAGGGCACTTATTGATATGAATGGTTTTTAATCCTATGCGAGTAACGCCCTCTGGCAAATCAGCTTTTGCCGTAAATAGTCGCGCATGGATCTCTTCTGCTGATAATTCCAATAGTTCATCAGGCGAAACTGATAAATCGTAAACTATCACACCATTATTATTGGTAGGATGCTGACATAAGGGCAGGACAATGGATAAGTAATGCTTATCTGTACCATACATACCTGAGACATGTACAACAGGCTTAAAACTGCCTAGTTGTAACAAATTAGAAATAGTTTTTTTACCCTTATTATCTAATAAGAACTGAAATAATTTCGGTTGCGCTTGTTTTATTAACTTAGCTAGCTCGATTGTTGCATAAACATCAGATAAAGCATCATGTGCGGCTGCATGTTCTATTCCATTGTTGATGGTTAGCTGATCTAATTTTAAACTGACCTTCCCTTCTTCATTCACCGGCCAATTAATACCTTCAGGGCGTAAAGCATACATCGTACGCACTAAATCAATTAAATCCCAACGCGAATTGCCCTGTTGCCATTCCCTTGCATAAGGATCATAGAAATTCCTATAAAGCAGGTTACGCGTCACTTCATCATCAAACCTTAAATTATTATAGCCTAGTGTGCACGTTCCTTTTTTTGCTATTTCATGATGAATTGCAGCAATAAATTCAGCCTCACAAATACCTTTTTCTAAAGCTAATTGAGGGGTAATTCCTGTTACCGCACAGGCTTCAGGCTGAGGCAAGTTATCATCTGTTGGCTTACAATAAACAACCAGTGGATCACCAATAACATTAAAATCAAAATCTGTTCTAACACCTGCAAATTGAACAGCCCTATCTCGCCTTGGGTCTACCCCAAAAGTTTCATAGTCATGCCAGTAAAAACTTTGATCTGCTACTTTCATTTTTTTAACCATTTCCTTAACTAAGAGTTGAATATTTAAGCAACACTCAGCTCTAACAATTTACAGATTTTTACTGCCGATTTAACCCAACAATGAGTCAATTCCCACATTGGCTAGCTCATCGGCTTTTTCATTACCTTCATTCCCTGAATGCCCTTTAACCCATGACCAATTTATCGTATGTTTTTCTATGGCACTATCCAATCTACGCCATAAATCTTCATTCTTCACTGGCTTTTTCGCCGCTGTTTTCCAGCCACGTTTTTTCCAATTATCCATCCATTCCGTAATGCCCTGTAAAACATATTTAGAATCTGTATACAGCTTAACCGAGCAAGGCTCAGTCAATGCTTCTAACGCCTGAATCGCCGCCATCAACTCCATTCGATTATTGGTTGTTTCTGGTTCGCCGCCATGCAGTTCCTTTTCAGAACCCTCATATTTTAACCAGGCTCCCCATCCGCCAGGACCAGGATTACCACGACATGCACCATCGGTATAAATTTCAACTATTTTCGTCATATTTTTCATTATTAACTGGCTCAACTATCTTTGCCATAGCCAGGTCTTGTCGATATTTTTTAACAGGCGTTAATGGAATAAGCTTATAAGATCGCTTAATGGCTTTTACAGCATAAGCTGCAATACATATTTCTTGTTTTCTTTTTTTACTATCAGAAGTTGTTAACGCTGATTTATCAAAATTAAACCCCGCAGCTACCTTAACCTCAAAGTTCAATAAATTTAACCAGTCAGAAATTTTAGTGCGGCTAATAAGACTGGGTACCCAAGGCGCGCCTTTTTCTCTATATTTGATATATTGTAAATTAATATAAATGTTCCAAGGATTAAACCCTAAAATAACTAATTTACCTTCAGGTTTCAATATCCGATCAACTTCTCTCAATAATTCATGCTTATTTTCTGAAAATTCAAGTATATGAGGAAGAATAATTAAATCCACCGACTCTTGTTGAAATGGTAAAGCATAACTAAGTGATTTAATTTGCTTTGCTTTATACCAAGCGGTTTGTTCATCATCAAGCACATAAAACTGATCATAGGTAGAACAATCAAGATACTCATCTTCCCAGCCTAAAGCACCAATTTGCACGATAACTTGTTTACAACTGACTGTTATAGACTTTTTCAAATAAGCTGCTTCTTGTGTTTTTAATAGCCTACCTTTAGGCGTAAAAAACCAATCTATCAAAATCTTTCGATGCATAACCCCTACCTAACTTGCAATTACTCATTAAAGATACCAGATTGCCAGCAAGATAAAAGTTTTATTTACTTACCACCCCGAGCCTACCATTAGAATCAATATAACAATCCCAATCGTTGCGATATCTCCCGTAATACGCTTACACCACTCAAGCATACTTGTTTTCTCTGTTAATAAATATCCGTTTCTTTTATCTTGCATGATTAAATCTATTCTATTGGTTATTTGATCTTGCATATGAATTTTTGCTTGCATCTTCATTCTCCAGTTTAAGTATAACTACGCATTTGTCCCACTAAAACACCCTGAATTTCGACCTGATCTGGCGTAAACGTCATGGCAGCCATGCTAGAATTAGCAGGGATTAACAATGTTTCGTGAGGATATTGTTCTATAAATTTTAGAGTTGCTTCAGACTTATCAATTAAGGCAACAACAATCTCACCATTCCTAGCTTGAGTGCGCTGTTCAATCACCACCCAATCTCCATCAAAAATCCCTTCATCTATCATGGAATCCCCTTTTACTTGCAGGACATAACAGGGATTTTTGCTTTTAATTTGCTCAGGAACTGCCATGTAACTAATATTTTCAATGGCTTCTATTGGTTTTCCAGCCGCAATACGACCAACAAAGGGTAATCCACTTTCTTGCTCTGCTATTAGCTCAGTTGCTTTTTTTGTTAAACGAATACCTGTTTGCTTTCTATCCATTGGCTCAACTAGACCAGCCATTATTAAAGCTTTTATATGCTTATGGAGTGAACCACGAGAAGCCAGCCCTAACATTAAACATAATTCATTTAATGTTGGTGGGTATGCTAATTTTTTTTGATTTGTTAATAAGAACGTGTAAATATCTTGTTGCTTTCTACTCAGTGATGTCATTAATCTTGTTCTCCTTTTGTTTCTTAAAATAATAACAAGAGAACAAAAGAAGAACAAGTGTTTTTTATCTTTTTAACGGGGATTTCCTAAGGAGCATAGGTATCTACACATTTTTTTACTATTTAACTCTGCATTATCAGGCAGTCGCTACGCAAGTCTTTAGGAGCTGTAACAGTATTCATAAAAAAATCAGTCTGTTGAAGCTTGTGCAATACGAGCTACGGCTTGTATTGTTAATGAGTGGGCGTAGACTATGAAAGCTATTTTTAGTTAAAAATCCTTAAAATTCATAGCCTTAACCATGATAATCGACAAGGAATAATAACACAGAAATATACTACACTTCTTGATGTCCATTGATCGTAAATGAACTAAAAAAATCACCATTCGCATCATAATAATCATATTGAATAACAATATGGCGCTCTAATAAATCTTCCACCATTGCCGCATTACTACAAACATAAGCGACTGTCGATATTCGTCCCGCTAACGCTAATTTTTCCGCTTGTTGATGCGCTTCAGTAATAGGCATTTTTGTTTTATACACGATAGTTTTTCCTTTAGAATTTGCGTCAATAATTTTCACACCATTGGCAAAATTAAAGGGCAAAAAGGGTTTTGTTCCAGTAGAAATATGCGCGGCAATATTCTCTGCATTCAGGCTATTCGAGTTAAAACTTAATAAAGATAACGCTACTTTTACAGCAACATATTGAGAGACGGCATCGGTCATCTTAATGTAATCACTTTTTACTATTGTGTTTAAATACTTAAAAGATACCCCAGAGTCGCTTTGTATGCGTGACATAGGTAAACCCTTAGAAATTACTTTTAAATACCCGACGGCATCTGTTTGACACATGTGTAAATCCGTATTGTCGGATATCCATTCATCAACTGGCCTTGCCAAGGCTGGCTTTATTACCGTTATTATTAGCAATAAAATCGTATACACTAATGACTTATTCATGACGCCTCTCCAGTAGAATTTTAGTACGTTAACTCTTATTATCTTTACACTAATAAGTCGCCTAAAATCTGCCTTCCTTACAACAAAAATAATTTTTTAGTTCTAATTATACGAATTTAGCTTATCTTTCCTTTTTAATTTTCTTTTGTAACCAGCTTATTGAAAACATAGAGCTAACAAATAAACTGATTACATTAAACATATAGACTCTAGCGCCCTTGGCTTGCTAAATATTCATCATAAGAGCCTTTAAAATCGATAATACCAGCCGGTTTAATTTCTAAAATTCGTGTCGCTAACGAAGAGACAAACTCTCTATCGTGGCTAACAAAAATTAGTGTGCCGGGGTAATTTTCCAATGCTAAATTTAATGCTTCGATGGATTCCATATCTAAATGGTTATTCGGCTCATCTAATAACAGAATATTATTACGCTGTAGCATTAATTTACCAAAAATCATGCGTCCTTTTTCACCACCCGATAATACGTTTGCTTTTTTAGCAATATCATCATGAGAAAACAACAAGCGCCCTAAAATACCGCGAATAGCTTGATCATCATCTGACGGCTTACGCCATTGTGTCATCCATTCTATTAGTTGTAATTCATTGGCAAATTCAGCGGTATGATCTTGAGCGCAATAGCCAACATCTGAATTTTCTGACCATTTAATCGTGCCCGCACTGACACCGACTTCACCTGCCAGACATTTCATTAACGTGGTTTTTCCAACCCCATTTTCTCCAATAACGGCAATCCGCTCACCGACTTCTACCGTTAAGTTGAAATCTTTAAATAAATTATCTTCACCCTCGTATGCTTTTGTTAAACCGTCTACCTCTAATGCCAGACGATGCAATTTCTTTATTTGCTCAAAACGAATAAAAGGACTTTGTCGGCTCGATGGCTTCACTTCATCTAGGTTAATTTTATCTAATTTTTTCGCACGCGATGTTGCCTGTTTTGATTTTGAGGCGTTGGCAGAAAAACGGCTAACAAACGCCTTTAAATCATCAATTTCTGTTTGTTTTTTCGCATTATTTGATAATAACTGCTCATTTACCAAGGTAGAAGCAGTCATATAATTATCATAATTACCAGGGTATAAGCGTAATTCACCGTAATCTAAATCGGCCATATGCGTACAAACGCTGTTTAAAAAATGTCTATCATGCGAAATAATAACCATCGTGCATTTACGCTCGTTCAAGGTCTCTTCTAACCAACGAATCGCATTCATGTCCAAGTTGTTGGTTGGCTCATCTAAAAGCATAATATCAGGCTCAGAAAATAACACTTGTGCTAATAACACCCGTAATTTCCAACCCGGCGCAACCGCACTCATCAAACCGTAATGTTGCTCAGTTGGTATACCGACCCCTTCTAATAACTCACCTGCTCGCGCTTCTGCTGTATAGCCGTCCATTTCAGCAAATTCAGATTCTAACTCTGCCGCACGCATGCCATCAGCTTCAGTCATTTCAGGGTTTGCATAAATAGCATCCCTTTCTGATTTAATGGCCCACAATTCCGCGTGCCCCATAATAACCGTATCAACAACCGCATATTCTTCATAAGCAAATTGATCTTGGTTTAACTTACCAATACGCTCATGAGGGTCTTTACCGACATTACCTGCTGACGCAGCTAAATCGCCAGTCAGAATTTTCATAAAAGTTGATTTTCCGCAGCCATTAGCGCCAATCAGTCCGTAACGATTTCCGTTACCAAATTTAACAGAAACGTCTTCAAAAAGTGGCTTAGCACCAAATTGCATGGTGATATTAGCAGTTGTAAGCATTATGTATCCAAATAAGGGGGCAAAAATATGAAAGAGCGCATATTTTACGTGTTTTTACACCGCTAAGTTCAATTATCTTTTTTAATTTTTGCCGCGCCTAAAACACAACACTTTCAAACCTTTAGCTTCTGCTTCTTTATACACTTCAGGTGGTTTTATATTGTCTATTAATTGATAGCTTGGGGCCAACTCTTGCATGTGCTGCAATAAAAAATCAGTGTCTAATTCAGGGGCATTCAAACATAATACTAGCGTGCTTTCTGCTGCCATAAATTGATCTAATCGACGTAAAATTTTAGGATAATCGCGGACAATATCAACACTGCCTTTTTGTAAGGTCGGTGGGTCGCAGACTAATAAATCAAACGGCCCGCGTTTTTTAAATCGACTAAAAGAATTAAAAATATTTAACTTTTCAAAACGTACTTTACTTAAATCCTGTTGGTTTAAGCGATGATTTTCACGCCCGACATTTAACGCCGCACTGCTCATATCAACATTTAAAACAGATTTTGCTCCACCAGCAATAGCGGCAACTGAAAAACCACAGGTATAGGAAAACAAATTAAGTACGCGTAAATCTTTGCTATTAGCCTGTACCCAAGCGCGCCCTTTTTGCATATCTAAAAATAAGCCTGTATTGCGCGCCTTACCTAAACTTAGCTTAAATTGTAATTCCCCTTCGGTAATATCTAGCTCAGTAATCACATCACCTTTAATTACATCAATAGGGCCTGAGAGTTGATAACGGTGTTGCAGCTGAATGCTTGTACATTCAGGCAATAAGCTTTGTAATGTTTCCGCTAATGTCTGAGTTTCCTCTTCTGCTTCCGCTGCAAATAAAGTAATTAAAATAACAGGGGGCAACCAATCAATAGTAATGTGTTTTAACCCGTCATAAGCATGCCCACGCCCATGAAAAATACGCTGCGCTTGCTCACTATGACTTGGGCGTTGTATATATTGCTTAATATGCCTTAACTGACTCACGCTTAACTCTCTCACAAAATTAACACATCAACCCAGTACATGCATCACTGCCATTAAGTTAAGAAAAAGTACAATACCGAAAGATGCGCTTCGTACCTCAGCACACCCTACGCTAATCATTGTCTTAACTTAGTGGCAGTGGGTACACGCCCGAGCAATTCAAAGTGGCTAATTATAGAAGCATATCGTATTGTATTTCTGAAAATATCCTGCACAGCGTATAATTACTTATTTACTCTTAAAAATGCAGACTTTCTCATGAAATTACTTGTTCGCAATCTTACTCGCAATACCACAGAAGCTGAATTAACAGCACTTTTTCAACCTTTTGGCACCGTGCAGTCTTGCACTTTAGTCTTAGATAAAGCCACTAAAATCTCCAAAGGCTTTGGTTTTGTTGAAATGCCTAAAGTTGGTGAAGCAAAAGCGGCAATGAAATCACTTAACGGTTCCCAGGTAGCAGGTAGCAAAATTCGCGTTAAAAAATCAGAAACACCAACAGAACCAGCAAATACTACGAACGATACGCCAGACGTTAACGATGCCTAGCCATCGTAACCAAGACCCTTTACACGGCATTACCCTAAAAGAATTAGTCACAGAATTAGTCGACCATTTTGGTTGGACTACTATGGCGCAAAAGATTAATCTCAACTGCTTTGCTAAAGACCCTAGTTTGAATTCTAGCTTAAAGTTTTTACGCAAAACACCTTGGGCGCGTAAAAAAGTAGAGGAGCTGTACGTCGCCTATTTACAAGAAAAAACGCCATCGCCTTACCAACCAAAGACAAAAAATATGCCTTTAAAATCTTTTTTAACCACCGTAAAGTCTGATAAACACGTTAGTTTTACTGAGACACAAGCTATTATTAATGAGTGCTACGAGTATACGCCAACGACTTTTACTAATGGTACTGGCGAGCAAGCAGTTACCAATAAAGCAGGTAGTAATGAAGGCTCTTGTAAAATTTTCGCTTTTGCGCAATTAAATCAACTAACACCGACACAAACTTTAAATTTATTTGGTGATTATTTCCATGATGAAGTTTTGAAAGATCCTGAAGGCACTAGCCATCAAAATATCAGGAATTTTATGGTTTCAGGCTGGGAAGGCATTAATTTTACTGCTGATAATACCTTACGTTTAAAATAAATGCTTAAGCAAGTAGATTACTTGATTATTGGCCAAGGACTGGCTGGTAGCCTACTTGCTTGGGAATTAATTCAGCGCAACTATAAAGTCCACATTATTGATCAGCAACAAGAAAATGCCTCTCAAGTAGCAGCGGGATTAATTAACCCTGTTACCGGAATGCGTTTGGTTAAAAATGAAAATATTGAAACCTTATTACCCTGCGCTAAGCAACAATACCAAGCCCTCAGTCATTTTTTTAAAAACAGTTTTTATCAAGAAAAGACTTTGTTACGCATCGTGCGCAATGATAAAGAACTAAAAAAATATCAGCAGCGATTACAAGAACCTAGCTATTTAGACTTCTTAAATACCGAATTACAAACGCCCTCTCCTGAATTAATTGCTCCACTTGGGTTAATTCAACAAAAACAAACAGGAACCTTAGATACCGTCCCTTTACTCAATCAGCTAAAAGATTTTTTTCAAAAGAAGCAATGCTACCAAGCGACAACATTTGATTATCAAGACCTATCATTAGAAAATGATTTATCTTGGCAAGGGATACACGCCAAAAAAATAATCTTTTGTGAAGGCTATCAAGCCATTAATAACCCTTGGTTCCAATACCTGCCTTTCCAACTCGCTAAAGGGGAAATTCTAAGCTTTCGTTCTGATATTCCCATAATCCCACAGATGCTCAATTATGGTCGCTGGTTTATTCCATCACCCAATCAACAATTTCGTATCGGCGCGACCTTTGAAAACAATGTCATCGACACCCTTCCCACTGAAAAGGCTAAAAATGATTTAATCGCGACTTTGCATAAAATATACCCCAGCATTAAATCAGCCCAATTAACTAATCACCAAGCGAACATACGCCCAACCACCTTGGATAAAGCGCCTTTTATAGGGCAGCACCCAAAACATAAAAATCTTTATATATTCAATGGCTTTGGCTCTAAAGGCAGCTTGAAAATTCCTTTTTATAGCCAGCACTTTATTGATTATTTAGCCGATAATACCCCGCTTGATAAGCGAGTTGATATTAATCGAGTTATTTAAATCGTTAGGAACTATCACTCTTAGCGACGCTCTAACCATCAACTAAACAACCTAACTCATTCATCTCTATAATTTGCGGGTACCCACGAGGGGCGCCCCTACAATTGTAGGGGCAATCCCTTATGGTTGCCCTTGTTAGTTCAACACTCACCAAACTCTAACACTTGCAACACCGATAAGAGATAAATCTGTTCGCCTGAAAGGCGAAGGTTTTAACCTTACGAATGGAAAATAAAATGTACTATCGACCGAACTAGGTAGCTCCCACAATATCCATCACTGCCATTAAGCTAAGGGACAAAAGCACTTTTGCTAGTCCTTTAGTAATGGCAGTGTTCATTGGCTTTGTTGCTGCGTGATGCCTTTAATCAATACCAAGCCCCCCACTAAATTCAGGGCTGCTTGCTAGTGGTAAGTCAACCCAAAAAGTAGTACCAACACCCTCTTCGCTACTAAAACCAATTTCTCCACCCATCGCTTCAACGATACTCTTCGTTATAACAAGCCCTACGCCTGTGCCTTCTATGGTTGAATTTTCTTGCCCTAGGCGAGAAAAAGCGGTGAACAGTTTACTTTGAGCGTTACTAGGAATACCCATTCCCGTATCCGTTACTTTGATTCTAAGATATTCGGGCACTGTTTGTTCATATTCTAGGGTTATCGTTCCAGCATCTCGATTGTATTTAACAGCATTACTCATTAAGTTAATCAGTATTTGCTTCATTTTCATAAAATCTGCCTTAAATATAGGACAGTTATCACTATGTGCTGTTATTTTAATTTGCCTCTTATCCGCTAGCGTCTGTATTAGCGGCAAACACTCGCCTACCGCATCTCCTAACACTATATTTTCTATAGAAAGCGTCATTTTTCCCGATTCTATTTTTGCTAGCTCAAGTACCTGATTAATCAAACCAAGAAGGTGATAACCGCTATCTAAAATATATTTAATATTTTCGGATTGCTCTTCATTTAATTCCGCTTTATCCATTTCTAAAAGCTGTGCAAAACCTAAAATAGCATTCAGAGGTGTGCGCAACTCATGGCTCATTGAAGATAGAAATTCAGACTTTGCTTTATTTGCTTTTTCTGCCGAAACTCGGGCGATATTAGCTTTGTCCTTTTCTACTTTCATCAATAAACTTGTATTTGACAGCGCCATATTTCGCTGAGAAACCGCCATCATCATCTCATTAAATGCATCTAATAAAACGCCGAATTCATCCTTTCGGTTATGCTCTATATGTTGCTGGTAATCTCCCTTCTTAGTTACTTTATTTGCAACATCAACAAGCTGGTCTATTGGCTTGGATATAACGCGCTGAATAATTGACGATAATAATAATATTAACAATAAAGGCGCAGAAAATGCAATAATAAAAGAATTTATGTACCCCTTTAATCTTTCGTTTAATTCGTCGCTATCAAGCCTAACCGTAATATAACCGACGGATTCTCCGGCAAATTTAACTAACTTTATTGTCTCAATATAATTATCATATATTATCGTCCCTGCTACCAATGGGTTCCGTTCAGTAACCACATAACCTGGAATAACAAACTCTACTGATACTCCATTATCAGTCTCAGCAGCAGCAACAAAAATAACATTAGGTACCCCCTCCAATCTCTGCACCGCTTCCTGAGCTGAATCCTCATCAAGAAGATACAGAGCTGGCGCAATATTGCTAGCCAGCATATGACTGATTACCTCACTATTTTCTGTTATATCTTGCTTATATACCTCCATCCCCGTATAAACAATGAGACTCAGGGCAAAGACTAGCGACGATGTACTTATTGCTGTAACAATAAGAATAAATTTACTTCTTATTGTTAAGCGTTGACAAGAATTCTTAATAAAAAAATTTAAACTTTTAGTCATTTTTCACTAATTTAGCTACTTTAAGTAACATGGGGTTTATGCTGATTTTACTCTGCTTAATATTATCAATATTAGCTTCAAATTTCACCTGACTATTTTTCAGGAAAATATTAAGGTGAAATGAGCTATTAGTTAATAATCCATTATCTGAAATAAGTAATGTATTCTCTGGATATGTCTGAGTTAAAGGACCTGATAGCTCCGAAACAAATAAAACATTGCATGAAGCAACATCATTGCTCGTATTATCAATACGCTGAATAACTAACAACCTATCCTTTGGTTTTAATTTTCTATTATTAGCAACGCCATCAATGAAGTCAGAAAATGAATCAGGCTGCAATAAACAAAACTTAATGGGGGAAGAGCTATCTTCCCACTGAAAAAATTGCACCAGCTTAATAATAATGGCTGCTTTTATTTGATATTCCTTACTTATTTGTTCGGCACTGACAGGTGTGCACACGAAAAAAAAGAGCAAGCTAATAGTCCATAAAAACCTTGGGAGCGATGGCTTAAGCATAAACTAAAAATTCATTCCTATTGATGCACCAAAATGCCAACTTTCTTTTATCTGTATACCATTTAGCCGCTGGAATACAGGTTTTCTCATATTGAAATCAATATATTCTTTACAGCTCCTCTCTACCGAGCAGGCTCTAATACTGAAACCTAGATCCACTGTATCGCCACCAAAGTTAGCTGGATCCGTGATATTTGCAGGAAATGGAAAAGGACCAGGAACTGTTAATGATGTATCTATTCCATGTATTTCTTCGCTATGCCGATAAGCAACTGAAACGCCAGGGTGAATCCATAAAGGAGTCATCCATCTAGCCCATGAGCTAATGCCGTACGTATTGCCTAAGCGATAGCCTTTATCATTCTTTCCGGTTCGAATACGGGCATTAATCTGTCCCCCGTACTTGATTTGTTTATAATTATTTGCATATTGAATCGACAAAGGAAAATCATAAGTTCCCGAGCCTAATTGCATTGTGTAGGGAAGTTGCTCTTTTGTACCAGTACCATTTCGCGGCGTATCGCCACGATGATCAATTGCACCTGATGGAAAGCTAAGGGCAGCCGAGACCGCCCAGTTACCTGATAGCTCCATTGGCAATAAATAAGCCACATTGACTGACACATCGCCAATACCTTCTGATTTTAGAGTAAATTCATCAAATCCAGGAACACTACTGATATGCTCAGTCGACTGAATAATATAAGGTAGCGTTAAGCCAAGTTGTATATTTGTGTCCCACGTATAACTTAAATTAAGCGTATGGACTTCTTGTGTAATAACGGTTGGTAAAATCGGGTAATTTTCATTGGTTCTAGCTTCAGAGCCATCATTTCTAAAAAGAACGGCATCATTAGAAAGATTATTTTTTCCCTTACGATAGCCCTCTAATTTTAATTGTTGATAACTATAATTAACGGCCCATTTACTTTTATCCTTATCTTCAACGGCCTCCTCATTAACATCCATACCCATCAAATCTTGTAGACTTAATGCAGCCAATTCTGAGGGCGTTTGAGCGAATACTTGCATGGGGAAGGAAAGGCTCATGGCTATCGCTATCAGATGTCTTGAGTTTTTAATAGCCTTTCCCCTAATCATTTTGATCTCTTAATTATTTTGCTTCTCAGGTATTTAGGGAAGCATCAATATATGCAGTACAATTTATACTACCTTTTCGTAACTGTTCACAGACCCTCATAAAAATATCGTCATTCCCGAAGTGTTTAATCGGGAATCCATGCTGAGTATAGATTCCTGCTAACAGCATGCAGGAATGACGGGGTATTTTTGATGTTTTCTAGAGG
>DAOUSK010000119.1 GCA_030627265.1 Methylococcaceae bacterium | reverse complement strand
GCTTTACCGATATTCCGGTTATTATCGAAAAAAGCATGGCTGAATTTACTGCCACTGAAGCAGATTCACTAGAGCATATTTTGACAGCAGATAGTCAAGCGCGTGAGCAAGCTAAAAATATGATCAAAACATTGCTTGCTTAATGGAAATATTGCATACGCTGTTTTATTTTATTGTCGCCATTGGCTTACTCGTTGCTATTCATGAGTTTGGCCACTTTTGGGTTGCGAGAAAAACAGGCGTCAAAGTGTTACGTTTCTCTATTGGCTTTGGTAAAGTTATCTGGAAGTATCAAAAGGATAGTCAGTCGACAGAGTATGCTTTATCGCTTATCCCCTTAGGCGGCTATGTAAAAATGGTCGACGAGCGGGAAGGTGATGTAACGGCAGAAGACCTACCTTATGCCTTTACGCAAAAATCACTTTGGGCGCGCTCTGCGATAGTTGCAGCGGGCCCTTTATTTAACTTAATACTAGCGGTCTTTCTGTATTCAGCTGTTTTTATGATAGGTGAAACAGGAATGCGCCCTATTATTGGGCAAGTCGCACCTGAAACACTTGCTGGAAAAGCAGGCTTTAGCGAAGGCGAAGAAATCGTTAGCATTAACGGTATAAATACAATTACTTGGCGTGAAACAATGGAAACCTTAATGGCTTCTATTATTGATGCGGAAGAGGGTGTTGATGTGGCTGTTAAAACGGCTGACGGACAATTATTAACACACACTTTAGTGATTCCTTTAGCCTTAAGCCAAGAACCAGAGCGGTTATTTAAAGAACTCGGGCTTAAAGCATGGCAGCCCACTATTGCTGCTGTCGTTGGTAAAGTTATTCCTGGTGGGGCGGCAGAGAAATCAGGCTTACAAGTCGGTGATTTACTGGTCAATGCAGATGGTATTGATATAGAAAGCTGGATTGCTTGGGTCAAATATGTACAGTCTCATGCAAGCAAAACCATTAGCCTTTTAATCGACCGTGGGGGTGAAGAAATATTATTATCACTAACGCCCGAAAGTATTATTGATAATGAACGCGTTATCGGAAAAATAGGCGCAGGTGCTTATATTTCCGCTGATTTACGGGGCTCCCTTATGGTGGAATATTCGCTTTCACCATTAGATGCAGTAAGTACAGCTGTACAGCGAACCGCTTATTACTCTTTGGCGACGATAAAAATGATGGGCGCGATGTTTGTCGGTAAGTCATCAGTTGATAACTTAAGTGGCCCGATTAGTATTGCGCAGTATGCAGGGAAGTCTGCAGAAATGGGTTTAATTCCTTTTTTAAAATTCTTAGCGATAGTCAGTATTAGTTTAGGCGTGCTTAATTTGTTACCTATTCCGGTATTGGATGGAGGGCACTTGTTAATGTTTGCTATTGAAGCTATAAAGGGAAGTCCTGTTGCAGAGAATATTCAAATTGCTTTTCAGCAAGTCGGTATGACGGCGTTATTAGCATTGATGGTTTTAGCAATGGTATTAGATGTCGGTCGATTATTTTAGTTTATTAACAAAAAATAGAATTTAAGGAATGCTTGATGAAACAAATTTCAAAAATATTAAGTTTACTCGCAATATTAAGCTTTACCTCTGGCGTGTTAGCAAAAGAGGGAACAGCAAAGCTTGAACAGGTTTTATTAGGACGAGGCATGCAAGTTGATGCTATTGAAACAACGGCCATTGATGGGCTTTATGCAGTTAGAGAAGGTTCGCGTGTTTTTTATTTTTCCAGTGACGGACGTTTTTTAATTCATGGCGAAATGTACGATTTAATTTCAGGTGAGCCAGAAAATTTAACGGAAAAATCACTTAATGGTGTGCGTGCAAAGCTCATTAATACAGTGCCTGAAAAAGAATTTATTGTCTTTAAAGCGAAAAATGAAAAGTATAAAATCAATATTTTTACCGATATTGACTGTGGATACTGTCGGAAATTACATGCAGAAATGGATGATTATTTAGCGGCTGGGATTACAATAAAATATTTATTTTTTCCTAGAGCTGGCTTAGGCTCTGATGCTTATAAAAAAGCCGTTTCTGTTTGGTGTGCTGATGACCGAAATGCAGCCATTACGACGGCGAAAATGGGAACGGGTGTTTTACAAGAAAAAACTTGTAAGAACCCTGTTGCAGAACATATGAAATTGGGTGAAAAGCTCGGTGTACGAGGTACGCCAATGATGGTTACTGCAACGGGCACCGTTTTTCCTGGGTATATGCCTGCTAAGCAATTAGCAAAAGCATTAAGCGCAGAGAAATAAAAAACATAGCAAAATAGACACAATGTGTTATTTGATAACACGATAGATATTTAATTTTAATTTACAAAGGAGTCATACGATGACTGATAACTGGATTGCACCTTCGATTCTTTCTGCTGATTTCGCAAAACTAGGCGAAGAAGTCGATAACGTATTAGCTTCAGGTGCAGATGTCGTGCACTTTGATGTAATGGATAACCACTTTGTTCCTAACTTAACTATTGGGCCACTAGTGTGTGATGCATTAAGAAAACACGGTGTTACTGCACCTATTGATGTTCATTTAATGGTTGAACCTGTTGATCGTATTATTCCTGACTTTGCAAAAGCAGGCGCGAGCATCATTACTTTTCACCCTGAAGCATCGACTCATATTGATAGAACCTTGCAAATGACACGTGATTTAGGTTGTAAATCAGGCTTAGTATTTAACCCAAGTACATCGTTGCATTACCTTGATTATGTAATGGATAAAGTGGATGTTATTTTATTAATGTCAGTTAATCCTGGCTTTGGTGGGCAATCTTTTATTCCTGCTACATTGGATAAATTACGTGAAGCAAGAAAAAGAATTGAAGACAGTGGTTACGATATTCGCCTAGAAGTTGATGGTGGTGTAAAGGTTGATAACATTCGTGAAATTAAAGCAGCTGGCGCCGATATGTTTGTTGCTGGATCAGCGATTTTTAATAAGCCGGATTACAAAGCGGTTATTGATGAAATGCGTGCAGAATTAGCAAAAGCATAATCAATTAAATTAATCTTGGGGGGCAACTAGCCGTCAAGATTAATGCATAAAAGGAAAAATCATGACACAAGATGAAAGTAAACGTAAAGCAGCGGAAGCGGCATTAGCTTATATTAAAGATGTTGCTATCTTAGGGGTAGGAACAGGCTCAACAGTGAATCATTTCATTGATTGCTTAGCAGACTTTAATTTAACACAAGATATTGAAGGTGCGGTTTCTAGTTCAATTGCAACCACTGAGCGTTTAAAAAAGATTGGCGTTCCTGTCATGGAATTAAGCGAATCAGGCAATTTAGATGTTTATGTTGATGGCGCTGATGAAGTTAATTCACTTAAGCAATTAATTAAAGGCGGCGGCGGGGCATTAACGCGTGAAAAAATTATTGCTGGAGCAAGCAAAAAGTTTGTTTGTATCGTTGACCAAAGCAAAACGGTTGATATTTTAGGCGATTTTCCATTGCCTGTTGAAGTGATACCTATGGCGCGTAGCTATATTGCTCGTGAAATGGTTAAACTAGGTGGCCAGCCTATTTGGCGTGAGAATTATGTAACCGATAATGGTTGTGAAATTCTCGATGTACATAATATGGAAATTATGGAGCCATTAGCCTTAGAAAGAGCAGTCAATAATTTAGCGGGTGTTGTTTCCGTTGGTATTTTTGGCTTGCGACCTGCTGATGTTGTTTTAGTAGCAACAGATAGTGGTGTGAAAACGCTGTAGTCTTTAGTGTTTTACAGATATAAAAAAGCCCCAGCCTAATTTTTAGACTGGGGCTTTTTTTATGCCCGACAACAAAATTAATCGTCAATATTCTTGATCACTTTATGTAAGCGGCGAATGATAATGGCAACCAAAATTAAAACAACAGGAATAGACGCGGCTGAGATAAGCTCAGGTTTTATGCTAATAATCTCCGCGCTTTTAAGTCCCTTTAGAATGGAGTGAAAAAGGTTAACAATATAAGTGGTAATCGCAACAATTGAGAGACTCTCTACCGTTTCTTGCAAGCGTAATTGCATTTTTGCGCGCATATTCATAGAGCTAAGCAACGCTTGGTTTTGTTGCTCAATAGAAATATCAACCCGGGTACGTAATAACTGGCTCGCATTACTAATTCTTTCCGATAATAAACTAAAACGCTTGGCAGTTGATTGACAAGAGTTAATCGCGGGTTGCATACGTTTCGTTAAGAATTCACCCAAAGTCTGAATACCTTGAATTTTACTTTCTCTGATATCACAAATACGTTGCTCAACAATTTTGTAATATGCATGAGCCGCACCAAATCGATATTGGCTATTAGAGATATGACTCTCCACGTTAGCCGCTAATTGCGTTAATTGATCTAGCAGCTCTTTATCATCACAGTCTTCCTGTGCCATTTCTGTGGTTAATTCAGATAAACGCTGTTCTGCAGCAGAGACTTTAGGTGCTAATTCCTGTGCGATAGGGAAAGCTAATAAAGCCATGACTCGATAGACCTCAATTTCAAATAAACGCTGCATCAAGCGGCCCGCTTGCTCAGGTTGTAGTTGCTTATCTAAAATAATAAAGCGGCTGAAGCCATCGTTATGGATGCGAAAATCAGTAAAAGCCTGCGCATCGTCACCCGTCATTTTAGAACCAACGACCGCATTGCCTTCAAAATAAACAGAAATTTCAGCGGCATCTGGTTGCTGTTCTGGAGAGGGGATAATCACCGCGTGAGCAGCAACAATTGATTTTCCAACAAGCTTGTCTAACCAATCGACAGGGGCTTGCTCCAGTGCTGTTTTAGCAAAAGGTGATTTGGTATCCACTTGTTTAACATAGAAGCAATAAGTGCTAAATTCGCCGTGTTGCTCCCAGTGAAATAAGAAATTATCAAACGTAGCTGAAAAGTGACTGACCTGTTCAGAGGGCGATTCAATACCAAAACGCTGACATAATTCACTTAAATGGCCGCGCTCTTGTTGTTTTTCTTCAGGCGTTACGATTAAAGCTAAATAGCTTGCTCGTGTCGGCGTACTTAAAGAAACCGGCGGGCGGGCATGAATTTCATTATGTAAATTGAAGCGTTGTGTGTGATTTTCAGGAATATGAAGTAATTTAGCCACAATTAGGCGTTCCCTTGCTAGATAATTAAGTAGGTTATAAGTACATGCGACAACATAGTTATTTACAGGCCCCTAAACTGAGCTTGAGATTTTAGATTTTTTACAAACCATCCATTGATGTTACGTATGAATGACATTTTAGCAAATTCTTAAACGGCTGAGTAATATCAGTTGATATAACCTCGTATTACTCTTCTTTTATCGTAGGGGAAATCCCTTGTGATTGCCTCGTGCTAAGTGCATATCCAAAGAATGCTTGGCGACTATAAAGCGCTGCATTGTTATTGTATCTCACCTTCAGGTAAGCTCTGAAAAGTCTCATCAAGGTCATTTTTCACATCATCAATTGTCTCTAAAATATCCTGATTAACATTAGACTGAAGAGCAATGTTTCTGATGATAATAAAGGTTGATTTCATGGTCTGTAAATTACGCACAGATTCCCAGCTCATTGCTTCATCAATATGAAAAATAAGTTTAGCTGAATTTTTAAAATTATAATTATCAACGACTGCTTGCCTTAAAATAGCCCAAGCGCCTTGAAGGTCGGATAAAGCCGTTTTTGATAATGAGCTGGCTCTTGGATAAATGTCATAGAATTAATTTTGTAGTGGGCACTAAGCAGCAACGCCAAGCATTATATAAGTAAAAACCAAGTATTCATAATGCCAGGATAGCAGGGTAGGTATGAGAATTAAATAGCGCTGGCGATACCCTAACTAGCCTAAAAACACCTTTTATAGTGACATCAATAATTTGGAAAATACTGTCGTAATAGACCATTATAGTGATGGGGTGTCTCTTAGGGGGGAACTGTATTGAATCACATCGTTTTATAAGTAAGGTTTCTGTTATTATTCCCATGCTGCACATTTTGTGATGGCACATCGCTTTAGCAGCGATTATAATTTTGTATTTATTTTATTAACAACAGACAGTGTAGGGATGTTATGCCAGAAATTATCATTGAAAAAAACTTAAGTGAAGCACAATTAAAAGAACTAAACGT
>DAOUSK010000064.1 GCA_030627265.1 Methylococcaceae bacterium | reverse complement strand
TCGTCTAAAAAATCATTATTTCTAACGCGTAAGCTATAACGAGGTTGCCCTGCGTAGACAGCATCTGCACCATAAGCAAAAGCATGACGCATATTTTTTAAAGTGCCAGCCGGCGAGAGAAGTTCGACTTTTTTCATTAAGATTAAGGCAAGGTATATTAATAGTTGTGCTTATTTTACCTTATAGTAGTGTTTCTAAATAGTTTAGATATTTTGCGGGAAATAATTAAGCGATTGAGACAGGATATATCTTATGAATAGGCATAAAAAAACCCCCTTTAAAGCAGAGCTTAAGAAGGAGGCTTTTAAATGGTAAAGCGGGCTAAAAATTAAATTTTGCCGTCTAATCCCATTTGGAAGTACTTGTGCGTGATTTTATCTTGGTTTTCTAATAACCAATCAATACCAGGCTCATTATTCATCGCTTTTTTAATCGCTAATGCGGTTGCTTTACGGTGAATATCAAAAAGGATTTGGTGATCCAAATTATCATCAGTTGCAACGCTTGGGTTTAACCAAACTGAACAAATAATACCTAAATCATTTGCTTTTTCTTTAGGAATGTCGCCTGCACGAACGGCATCTAATACGCCATTAGCAATCGCAGCTTGAACCGTACCCATAAGGATATTTGTGTAACGATTGTTATTTACAGTTACTTTACTAACCATTAATGTAACAGGGCGCACTTGAATATCAGTATTTAAAATAGCGAAGACTTTAGAGTGACCTTTCGCTTGGTCGCCTGTTAAAGTTGCTAAAGCAGTCCCAACAGGGCCGTCTAACTCACCAATAACAATCTCAGGTTCTGCCGCAGTTCCAGCTGGGCCACCAGCAACAAGTGCTTCGCCTGTACGTAAAACGATTCTATCGCTCATTTTTTTCTCCAGAAAAATTTTAAATGAAAAATGTTGGGGTAGAATAACATTTTTTAGCAATAACTACCGTGTAATGTCCCAGTTAACTGTAAAAGATCATAACCGTGATGCAATTGGTTTCAAATATATCTACCCCGTTATTTCTAGGCGCTCTGGCGGCCTATCAATAGGCATTAATTTTAATACTAATAATGCCTGTAATTGGGCTTGTGTTTATTGCCAAGTTCCTGACTTATCAATTGGCGCAGCGCCTGAAGTCGATTTGGAATTATTAGCAAAAGAGTTAAGTGAATTTTTAAACGATGTCTTGCAGGGTGATTTTTATGATCGTTTTGAAATGGAGCAAGATCAACGGGTGATTAAAGATATTGCGATTTCAGGCAATGGCGAGCCAACCAGTGTTAAAGACTTTCATGCGGCTATTAAAGTGATTATTGAATGTGTTGAAGCGGCCAAAATACCCTCGGACTTCCAATATGTATTGATAACTAATGGGAGTTTAATGCATAAAACAGAGGTACAAAAAGGCTTGCAACTTTTTAATCAATATAAAGGGCAGGTTTGGTTTAAAGTCGATAGTGCAACAGAATCAGGAAGAAAGCTGATTAACCAAACTGCAATTAGTACACGGCAACAACGAGATAATTTAATGTTATCGGCAAATTTATGTGCGACTTGGGTGCAAACTTGCGTGTTAAATTATAGTGGGCATGAAAATGATAGTTTATTATCAAGCGTTGAGCAAACGGCTTATTTGGACTTGTTGGAAGATATTAGCGAAAGAGCTAAGTTAGAAGGGGTGATGCTTTATAGTGTTGCTAGGCCATCATTGCAAGCCCAGGCTAGTGAGATTAGCAGCGTGAAAGAAGAACAATTGGAAGAAGTCGCTGAAAAAATACGGCTTTTAGGCTTGCAGGTAAAGGTTTCTGTATAAAGACACTTCAAAACCTTCAATGGAAATAAAGACAAAAACCAAACAGATAAACTATGACTAGATATTCTAAAAAACAGCAAAAGCCATCGGTAGAAACTCAGGATGATGCATTGAAAATGGCTAAGGCAACTCAAAAACCGGGGCAAACAAAAGAGCAAACTAAACTGATTGCACAAGGGGTACAGAAAGGAATTGAGCTGTATAAAAAACAGCAAAAAGAGAAATCGCGTGAGTTGAATAAAAAACTTAGAAAAGTTTCAGGGCAGTTAAACCAGCAGGATTCAGTTTCTGAGACAGCACCAGAAACAGAGGTAATTGTTCAACAAAGTCGATTGGCTTGGGTTTTATTGCTGTTAAGTTGGGTAGGGGTTATCGCGTTTATTTTTTTAGGCGAGTAGGGCTTTTCCCTTATTGCTTGTTGGTAGTGTGAAGTGACAGGTGAGCTACATAAGTTAAAAATAATACACTCATGGTACGCTGGCTTCAGCCTGCTTTCTAGCTGGGAATAGCAGGCTGAAGCCAGCGTACCAGAACACAACGCCTTAACTTAATGGCAGTATGCATACCTTATTAGCTAACTAATTTATCACTGATATTTAGAGCAAAGGTTTGCAATTTAAGGTACATTTTATTGACGACAATCGCTTGGATTACTTTTTCATCTAAATTCAAATAGTCATGCGCAATTGCATTTCTCATACCTATAATTCTTTGCCATTCTTGTGCTTCATCAGTCGGTATAAGCTGTAGTTCCATTAGCTTTTCAAGCACTGAATAGGCATCAGTGGGTAAGACTTTGTTCTGCTGCTTTAACCAGTGTTTAGAGATGCCAATACAGGCTTCGGCTAGTGTTTGTAGTAATCTTTCTGCACCCTTACGCTCAATCCGAGTCTATGTGCGCTCTTGGAGTATGTCATAAATAGTATCTAAATCTTCTACGCTTTCATTGGCATGTTGTTGAATAGCATCAACATAAGGATTAAGCATATTGTTTTTTGTGATACATATAATCTAACTCCCATTTAGACATAATTCTTTGTTCTTCTATCATTTTATGGTAATCATTCTTGCTATGAAGTGTCGTATTGTCTTGCACAACAGTATAGGCTAATGTAAGTGGAACTTGATTGATGTCGATGATGAGAGGTCTATATCAAGTTGTTTATTCCACTCTAGCGAGAGTAAGTCAGGTCTGAGTCGACGCTCTACTGGATCTTCAATATATGATTTAAAGGCGATGGCAAGATCGTAATCGCTGTTTTTAGTCGCAGTATTTCTTGCTTGGGAGCCATATAGCTACAAGACCTCTACCTCAGAGTTTTCGTGTGCCAATTCAATTAATTGCTTTATGGCTTGTGTTTGAGCAGGCTTTTTATTCATATTATCGAGAAATAAAGGGAGTTCCTACAAACAGCAGGCTAAAGCCAGCATATCAGTGTGTAAATTAGCTATGAGTTTAACGCGTAACACCCAGTACTCGGTGAGTTATATCAATCCCCAAATAATAAATGTTATAAGCTTTTGTTAGGTAAGGTTTATTTTAATTTTTCGTAGGATGGGTAGAACGTAGCACCTGTTTTTTTTGTGCGCAGTGAAACCCATCATCAACTCTACGTACAATGCTGATGGGTTTCGCCAAAAGATGCTCTACCCATCCTACGTTTGTTTATTGGTCAATCAATCAATAAACATCTCTTACATAACGTTTATCTTTTTTCATCTGATTAACGTACTCAGCGGCTTGCTCTTCAGATAATTTCCCATGAGTTGCAATGACATCATGTAAGGCTTTATCGACATCTTTAGCCATACGGTAAGCATCACCACAAACAAAGAAATAGCCGCCTTGTTCTAACTGTGCAAATAGCTCTGCACCTTGCTCACGCATACGGTCTTGGACGTAGATTTTTTCTTCTTGATCGCGAGAGAATGCAAGGTCTAAGCGGTTAAGTAGGCCACTTTTTTGCAGCGCGCTCATTTCATCTTGGTAGATGTAATCCGTTGCGGCATTACGATCACCAAAGAATAACCAGTTAAGTCCTTTTGCTTGTCTAAATTCACGTTCTTGTAAAAAAGCGCGGAAAGGTGCAATACCTGTACCTGGGCCAACCATAATCATAGGAAGATCATTGTTTTCAGGGACGCGGAAAACTTTATTAGGGCTAAAGAAGCAACGGACTTCAGTTGAATCATCAACAATATCTGCTAAATAGGTAGAGCAAACCCCTTTGTGATCACGATTTTGGCTGTTGTAACGTACACTAGCAATGGTTAAATGCACGCTTTCAGGATTAGCTTTACCACTAGAGGAAATAGAGTAGGCTCTATGTTGTAGTGGTTTTAATAAGGCAATAAACTCTGCCGCTGACAAGCGTAGGCTTGGGAATTTTAATAACAGGTCTAAAGTATCACGTCCCCACAGGTACTTAGAAAGGGCATCTTTATCAGTGAGAGCAGTATTGAGTTCTTTATCACCCGAATGCTCTGCAATAGAAATTAATAATTCTTTACTTGGCAGTTTGATTTCAAAGTGGGTGCGCAAAGCTTCATTTAATGACATTAACTCGCTATTAACTGGTTCATCTTCTGTACCCGTGCAGCCAATTGCTTTAACAATGTTAGCAACTAATTCAGGGCAGTTAGTAGGGATGATATTAAGTGCATCACCTGCTTCGTAACTTAACTCAGAACCTGTGATAGAAATTTCATAATGACGCGTTTCTTTAGAAGAATCAGCACTGGTTAGTAAGCGATTTGCTGTTAATGTCGCAGGGAATGGGTTTTTACGATTGTATTTTGATGCAGGCGCGCTGTCGGAACTATCAAGGGTAACGGTTGCTGCACCTTCTGCCATTAATGGAATCACACTGCTCATCCAACTTTCGGCGGCTTCGTCGAAATCAACATCGCAATCAACACGCTTAACAAGGCATTTAGCCCCTAATTTTTCTAAGCGCTCGTCCCAATCAATACCTGCTTTGCAGAATAAATCGTAGCTGGTATCGCCGAGTGACAGTACTGAATAATTCATGGTACTTAAGTCTAAGCTGTCATCTGTCGAGATCTCATCCCAAAGCATTTGGGCGTTATCAGGCATTTCGCCCTCGCCATAAGTACTGGTAATGAGGATGACATATTCCGCTTTGATAAAGTTATCTTTGCTAATTTCATCAAGGCTGAGCACGCTTGGGTTTAAGCCATGCGCTTTAGCCATGTTGGCAGCATCGTGCGCGACAGACTCAGAGTTACCTGTTTGTGTGCCGTATAAAATATGAATAAGACGTGCGTTGGCACTATCACTAGAACCCGCGCTTTGTAACATATGCGAATGCATTCCAGCAAAAAAACCACTTAGCCATGCTTGTTGTGCTGGGTTAAATGGAATATTTTTAGTGTTATTTTCTGTTTTCATGGGACTATTCTTTTAAAGAGGTCTCGTGGAATTGCATAAAGTGGATTTGCTTAGCAAGCCCACTTTATGCACGTCTTATGCTTCTTCTGTCGCTTTTACCAAGTCTTGAATAACTGCTTGGCTATTTAAAGCAGCTAAATAAGCATCAACCTTTGGAATATTGCTCAAGGCATCGGCATTAATTGCAGACTGCTCAATAATCCAATTGGTTGATCCGATAGAGTAAATGTTTTGTACATCACGCAAGCTTAGCGCTTGTTTGTAATCATTTAAACGCTTGTTAGCAAGTAAGTTAGCTAATTGTTCATCATCATAATTGCCGTAAGCTTCGCGTGTTTCTTTTACTAAAGCATCTTGCAGTTTTCTTGCTTTATTAGTGATTAAACGCTGCGCAGCTTGTTCTGTTTGCGCTGCATTTTGCACTTGATTCGCCGCAATGCTCGTTGCTTTATTGAGTACAGAAAAACTGTTAACTAAATTAAAGGCTAATGGGCTATCAGACTCACCAAAGCTAGGTGCTTTGCCATCAAACAGAATGCTATTATTACTATAAGCCTGCTGTACTAATGATATTTGCTGCTGTGCTTCATAAACAGATAGCTCTTCAATCATTGCTTTACGGTCTAAAGACTGTGCAATAAATTCTGCAGTTTGTGTTTTATACAGCCATAACGGAATTGCAAATTTAAAATGTTTGCGTTCTTCTTTCCAGTTAAGCAGTAAATTTGTAGCGATGCTAGATTCAGCATACTCCGCATGTTGCTCTAGCATGTATAAAACAAACTGCTCATGAGCGCGAGCGGTATCGCTATCTTCGCTTAATGGTCTAATTTCAACAGAAGACGTATCGTATAGGTTTTCTAATTTATTGCCTGGGTCATATTGGTAAGCATTACCACCTGACATACCATTACAGAAACCTTTACCAAAACTACCAAGGTTTAAAACAGCGCCATTGGTCATGTATTCGCAAGCAAAATCGCCTACGCCTTCTACGACAGCCATTGCACCCGAGTTACGCACGGCAAAACGGTCGCCGGCCTCACCATTGATAAATGTTTTACCACCGGTTGCACCGAATAACGTGAAGTTACCTACTAAAACATTTTCACCAGGAACTTTATGGCCACCCCCAGGTGATTTAATAATAATTGTTCCGCCACAAGCTGTTTTACCCACACCATCATTACAAGTTCCGGTGTGCTCTAAACGAATACCATCATTATTAAAGGCACCATAACTTTGCCCAGCAGAACCTGTAGTACGAACAACAAGGCTATCTGGCGCAAGGTAATTGCGCTTATGCTGGTTGGTGTAGATAACAGGGTTAGCTGTGATTTGTTCAGCACTTAACTCATAAGACAAGATGCGTTCAACATCAATAGCGGCTTGCCCACCGACTGTTTTATGACGGTTATTTAGTTTGAACTCAGGGCCTTCAACAATGACTTGTTGTTGCTTGCCATCAATAATACCTGATTTAAACTGTTCGATGATTTGGTCATCAATTGAAAAATCAGCTTCTAAGTAAATTGGGTTTTCAATTTTAACCACATCAACCGCTTGTAATAGCTTGTTGAAGTTCATTTGCCCAACCATGCAGGCATGATTCATCAGGTGTAATAGATCGGTTTTACCACGAATTTCAGCAAGGCTGTGATAGCCAAGTGCGGCTAAAATTTCACGAACTTCATGTGCAAGGTTCATGAAATATTGGGCTAGAACACGCGGATCACCCTTAAACTCTTCGTGTGAGGTTGTTAAGCCAGCAGGGCAGCGCACATTACAGTTTTTCGCCATAACACAACGCAGCATCATTAATGCAGTGGTACCAAATTCAAACGAGTCGCCACCTAAAATAGCAGATTTGATAACATCAGAACCATTTTGGTGTGCGGCACTGCAACGTAGCACGACTTTATCGCGTAAACCGTTAACAGAGAGTGCTTGATGAACTTCAGAGATGCCAATTTCAGGAGAGCGACCAGTATTTTTTAAACTAGTGACCGCAGCAGCACCGGTACCACCGGTGTTACCCGCAACGTTGATGACATCAGCACCTGCTTTAGCAACACCAACCGCAATCGTACCAATTCCTTCGGAAGAAACTAGTTTTACGACAACTTTTACACGCGCTGCTTTAGCATCATGAATTAATTGGCCTAAATCTTCAATTGAATAAGTATCGTGATGCGGAGGAGGGCTGATAAGCTCAACTTTTGGTGTACCACCACGAGCAGCAGCAATTTCTACTGATACTTTCATGGCAGGTAACTGACCACCTTCCCCAGGTTTAGCACCTTGAGCAATTTTTATTTCAATTTCTTCAATATTTAAATCAGCTAAATATCCAGCCCAAACACCAAAACGGCCTGATGCAAACTGTTTTACTTTGCTTGATCTTAATGTGTTGTAGCGGCTTGAGTGTTCGCCACCTTCACCAGAGTTACTAGTTGCACCAGCGATATTGGTCCCTTGTGCAACTGCTTCATGTGCTTCTGCTAACAATGCGCCGTGGCTCATTGCACCAGTTGCTAAAGCCGCTGTAATTTCATGTGCAGCCTGTACGCTATCTAAGCTAATTGCATCGGGAGGTGTGACTACTTTTTCTAAATAAGCACACAACGTACAGTCATCATTAATAGGTACAGTGATATTGGAATCAGTCACGGTTAGCACCAATGCTTTTTCTACAAAGCGATTTTTAAAGTGTGCAGCTAAATTCTCTAAACGTGTTTTGTTGTTATCAGCGTTAAAAGAAACGGTAAAGCTACTTTCTTCTTGGCTGACGACTAATCCGCGGATACAAAAGCTATTATTACCAACTAAATCTTGCTTGCCTAAAATGGCATCAAATTCAGCCGTTTCATTAGCGCGAGAAATATCAGCTGGGTAGCTCATCACGTCGCGTAAAGCAGCAGGGCGACTATCACGTTCGACAGTTAATGTGCTACTAAAATTACGATAAGCAGGGGTGATACCAAATGTATCAATTTGTTCTGGCGAGCGTTTTTCGTAGCCAAAATCTGTATAAGCGGTATCACTGACAGCAGGCGCTTTTTCTGTATCAACATACAAAATAGCTTCATCCGTCATATTGATATATTCGCGGACAGAGGTGTTGCCAAAGGTGTGTCCCGCGCCTTCATTACGCTCTTTAAATAAGCCTAAAAAAGGAATGTCTGCTTCTGATTCAATGGATAGTGATTTGTTATGCCATTCTGTTGCGCTAGCCGCAATATCAGCAAAACGAATACCACCTACTGAAGAGTGAATATTAGGGAAATAATCTTTTAAGCGAGGCTCATCAGTATCTATATAGTTGGCTTCAAAAAACTCGCCACCAATATAGCTTTCTGCTGTACATAAGCCAAATTTACCCATGGTTTTCATGAGTGATTTAGCAACTGCTTTTTGGAAGTTATCTAATGCCGCTTGTTGTTTGTCGGTATTAAACTCTGAAAGTATTCGGTTATGAACGCTTAATAGACAGATAGCAGAAGCACCAAAGCCTAAAATAGTCGCGACATCATGCGCACTAACCGCTTGTCCCGTTTCTGAAATTAAAGAAGAGTTAAAACGCAAACCTTCTTTTACTAATGCTTGATTAGCGGCAGAAATAAGGAGTAGTGCAGGAAGGGCGGTTTTATTCTTATTAATATTAATATCACTAAGAATAATAATGCCGGTATTGTTTTTCGCAGCAGCAATAACTTGCTGGCAAACTGAATCTAGTGCACTTTGTAAGTTAGCTTCATTTGTCTCAGACTTTTCATCTGGCGTAAATAAAGCGTCTATTGTAATAACGCTAATCGCTTTTTGCTGACGAATCTGCTCTAGCTGAGTACGCTGTAGCACAGGTGAATTGATGATCAGTTGCTGTGATTTTTCATCAGCAAAATTTGGCTTGGCACCCAGTGCAACACGTAAAGTCATGCCGTCGCTTTCACGTAAAGAATCGAGCGGTGGGTTAGTGACTTGTGCAAAGCGTTGGCTAAAGTAGCGCGACATTCCGCCTTCTGCACTAGATAGTGCATTGGGAGCAAGCCCGTAACCCATGGCTGATATTTTTTCCAAGCCAGTATTCAGCATAGGATCAAGTAAAAATTTAAAGCTTTCTTGATTAAGCGAGTAAGCAGTGTGTTGCTGTTCTGTGCTTAGTTCTCTTTGATTATCAATACTACTTAAATCAACAGGCGGTAAGTTATCAAGGTGAATTGCTTTTGCTGTTAATAAAGCTTGGTAATCTGTCTCTTTAGCAAGGCGCGCCATCACTTGGTGGCTATTGTAAGATTGCCCTGTTTCATGATCAAAATAAATCATGCCTCCGGCTTCAATTCTGCCACGCTTTAATACATCTTTAGAAGGGAAGTCAATTTGTCCTGCTTCAGACATAACGGCTAGATAGTCGTTAGTTTCAACAGAACGTAAAGGACGTAAACCTAAACGGTCTAAACGTGCTCCAACACGGATGCCATCGTTAAAAATAAGTGCGGCTGGACCATCATTTTTTTCTTCATAAAGACTGAAGTATTCGAGCATTGCACGAACATCATCGGTTAAAGTCGTGTCGTTTTCCCATGCAGGTGGCATCATCGCTAAAATAGCTGTCACGATGTCTAGGCGATCTTCATGAATACGGCGCGATAAAGTTTGGTCTAAGCGGCTGGAGTCAGATTGCCCAAGTGGGAAAACTAAATGTTTGCCGTGTTGGCGAGCAATTGCTTTTTCACTTAAACGGTTTTTCTTATCAGTATTTAGTTCACCGTTATGCGCCATGTAACGAAATGGCTGAGCCATCATGGTTGCAGGTGCAGTATTGGTTGAAAAACGCGTATGAAAAAAGAGCGTGCTAATTTCGTGGTCTTTGTCGAATAAATCAACAAAGTAAGGAATAACTTCAAATGAATTTAAGCGACCTTTGTAAACCTGCGTACGTGTACTCATTGATAAAGGGTAAAAGCCATCTAATTCATGGCGCGTAAAACCCTCTTCTTCAATGCTTAATAAAGCATCTTGAATGTAATGTTCAAATTCCGCATGGCTCGCCTCTTTTAATTTAGCGGGGCGACCAAAGACAACTTGTTTAATAGGCAGTTGTGCTTTAACAGAAGCTTCGTTAAGCGCGCTATTATCGACAGGAATATCGCGCCATTTGATAACCGGTAAATCAAATTTCTTTAGGTGCTCATCAACTAAAGCCTGAGCTGCAGAATCGTAATGGCCATGATCTTCAGGAAAAAAGAAGTTAGCAACACCAAAATCTCCAAGCTTTAAATTTGGATTTTCTGTGATTTTACGAAAAAAGTTAAGCGATAAATCAATATTAACCCCAGCGCCATCGCCGATGCCTTCAGCACTCATACCGCCGCGATGGGGAATGGTGCATAAAGCTTCATGAGATTTATTTAATAAATCATGGGATTGTTCGTTGCGTTTATGGGTAATAAAGCCAACGCCACAGCTATCGTGTGATGCGTCTGGATTATAAAGCATAGGCTCTTTTTTATGTGCAATGGAGTTTTTATTCATTCTTCAACTTATTCAGAATCAAGGTATAGGATTTTATAGTAGCAATAATGTCGTGGCATTGCTTGAGAACTAGCTTTTATTTGTTTGCTGCTTTTTTTAGCAACTTCGCTATAAAACCGTTAGTAAATTCCGTCGATTTTAGCATGAGAATAAAGGAATGTCATTTTGCTGAATTTGCCAGAGTGGATACATAGGATTTAAGTTAAATTTCCAGTCTTAAATGACGTGGTTTTTCGTCGATGAGACTTTTCTGACAGCTCGTACTGCGCACGAGCAGTGATGAGTTTTTACTCGTGCATTAACTATAGAGTAAGTTTTAAGTACCATTGTGCTCAAGCTATTTATTGCTTGCAACAAACCCGTCAGGTGCATCAATAACAGGGTTACTTAAAGTACCAATACCTTCTATTTCAAGTCTGACTTTTTGCCCTGCTTTCATATAGCCGCGAGGTTTCATACTGACACCAACACCACTAGGCGTTCCTGTTGATATAACATCACCGGGCTCTAAGGTCATTGCTTGGCTTAAATAAGCGATCATTTCATAACAGTTAAAAACCATGTGCTGGGTATTCGATGATTGACGTAACTCATCATCAACCCAAGTTTTTAGCGTTAAATTATGCGGATCAGCAATTTCATCTTTCGTTACAATCCAAGGCCCCATAGGCCCATGAGTATCAAATGATTTACCAATCATCCATGTAGGCGTGCGCATTTGCCAATCTCGAATGGTGACATCATTAACAATGGTATAACCTGCGATCATTTCATGTGCTTTTTCTAAAGGTACATTACGGCAGCGCGTACCAATAACAAAGGCGAGTTCCACTTCATAATCCAGCTTTTCAGATACGCTTGGCAAGTGAATTGCTTCACCCGTCGCAATCACGCAGGAATTTTGTTTGGTAAAAAAAGTCGGATATTCAGGTTTGTCATACACCGTTTCAGCAATATGGTCTTTATAATTCAATCCAATCCCTAAAAATTTATTAGGTCGTGGAACTGGTGCTAACAAAGTGACATCGTTTAAAGCAATTTGAGCTTGCTTATTGTTACTAAGTGCTTGCAATGCTTCTAAAGCAGATTGACCTGCCTCTAAAAAATCCAGCATTGTTTGTGGAATATTAGGCTGATTTAAACTATCGACTACGGTATCGCCAATGACAGCGCCCACACGACTGATATTATTATGCGTAAAACTGATTAATTTCATGATTTTTTTAAGAAGGATTTGTAGGTGAGGTAAATATTATCAATATAATACTCCAACAAATGACAGATTTGCTTGGAGTGTTGGTAATTATTTTGGATTTGTTAAATTTAAGGGTACTGAATAAAGCACTGGATTAAATGAAGCGATGAGGTATAAAGGAGTTGGAGTAAGCCTATAGCGTTCATTTTTGATAGGGCATGCTTTTTGCTATACTCGGTAACGAGATCTTTAAATAGAGTTAAACATAACTAGGAACATAAAATGAAAAAACCAATTTTAGGCTTGCTAGCAAGTTCATTATTTTTAATGTCTTTTTCTTTTACGGCAGAAGCGGAAGAGTGTGATTTAAAATATACGATGAAAGGCTGGTCGGCTTTTTATAAGACTTATAAAGGTAGTGGTGTAGTCACTTGTCCTAGTGGTAAAAGCGCTAATGTAAACTTGAGTTTAAAAGGTGGTGGGCTTACATTTGGTGCTTCAGAAATTACTAATGGTAAGGGTAAAATTCGTGGCGTACAGAGTATAGGCGATATTTATGGTGGGGCGTTTGCATTGGGCGGTCATGCTGGATTCACTAAGTCAGTAGAGGGACGCTGGATACCAAGAGGGTCACGAACTGTCACGCTAACAGGAAAAGGAAAGGGCTATGATATAGGTTGGTCTATGGGTGGTTTCAGAATTAGCAAGCCTTAAAAAAAGCACGAAGGGCGAGCTTTAGTTAAAGGTCACCGAGACTTTTTAAACTAAAGTTAGCCTTACAGTTTTTAAATCATAGGAATTTAGAAGAATGGATGTTGTCGTTATTGGTAGTGGTATAGGTGGCCTAACGGCGGCGGCTTTATTGGCAAAAGCAGGGCGACAAGTTTTAGTGCTAGAACAGCATGATCGTTCGGGAGGCTATGCGCATGGTTTTAAGCGTAAGAAATATACCTTTGATGCGGGCGTTCATCTAACCAGTGGTTGCGGTATGCAGGGGTTTGCTGGCGGTCAAATCATACGTAAAGTGTTGCAGGCTGTTGATAGCTATGAACAGCTAGAATTTGTTGAAGTGAATCCCTTTGCTTTTGTTTCTGTGGGGGATGTGGCGGTTGAACTGCCGACTTCTATTGATGCACTTGTTGAGCAACTTGCTCAGTTATTCCCGCATGAGCGCCAAGGTTTGCACGATTTATTAATGCTTTGTTTGCAATTAGCAGAGCAGGTGGCTAAAGCGGATGATGTGATCGCATCAGAAAATCTGGAAAAAATGAATGCTGAGTTGGATTTATTGTTTAAATATCGACGCTGTACTTTGGCTGATGTTTGGGGAGACTATATTCACGATCCAGAATGTCAGAGTGTTTTTGCCGCATTATGGCCTTATTTAGGCTTACCGCCCGGTAAGGTTTCCTTTGTTTATTGGGCTAGTATGCTGATGGGCTATGTTGCAGATGGTGCTTATTACTGTAAAGGTGGCTTTCAAGGGTTAGCAAATGCACTGGTCGCGGGCTTACAGCAGGCGGGTGGAGAGATTCGCTTTAAATGTGAGGTTGAACGAATTACTGTTAACGATAATCAAGTGCAAGGCGTGCTTTTATCTTCTGGTGAATTAATTGAAACACAGACGGTAATATCCAACGCTGATATGTTATTAACGGTGAAGAAACTGGTTGGAGAAAGTTATTTTCCTAAGCGGTATTTATCGCGCTTAAATAATATGCAGCCATCAATGTCTATTTTTGTTGTCTATATTGCGACAGACTTGGATATTGTTCAAGCGGGAGCGCATCATGAAGCTTTTTATTATGACGAATTGGATCATGAGCTTAATTTTAATCATTCGTCTCAGGGCGATTTATCAT
>DAOUSK010000112.1 GCA_030627265.1 Methylococcaceae bacterium | reverse complement strand
CTAACGCTGTCTTTTTACTTCCCTACTTTAAAATTAGATGACCATTGGGCTGGGATGGTATGAGCCTTAGTTCAGATAAAAGCCCAAAAGAGCTGGAGTATGGGGATAATAAAAGATTTGCCCCCGATTTTTCTTGTTGTTGAAGCGTACATGGGCGAACTGGGGGGTATTTCATAGGTGAGTGAACAAGGGCGGCAGGGCGCGCGTATATCCTCGCAGAACTAGGATGCCCGCCTATACAAGGTCATGTATACATCGATATTTTCTATTACAATCTCTTCCTCGTTATAAGAGACTGTAATTTATTTTCCGTAAATGGGCACAAGCCCCTTTGCTTATTGCTGTTTTTATTATGGTTTAAAATGGCTTTGTTTCCAGAAACCATTTTCATATCATCAATTTGTCCTTTCCCTGTATGCCAAAAAATTCCGTCACCTCGGTATTCGTCTTTGTATCCGTGTTGTTCACCAGCATCAGAAGTAAAAATTACGATTACAGGATGCTTTCTTGGTGTGGATATATGCCGCCTTGTGCTTGCCCTCACAAACTCCATGAATATCTTCTCTACGTTTATATTCTTTACCTATTTCAAGCACGGTACTTCCTTATGGGTTGTAATGCCAGGTTCAGTTGAGGATGGCGGGTGTTAGATGAACACTGACAATACACTGAATTTTGATATTAAGATGATCTCTGAAAAAGAGCTGCGTTGTCAGAGGGCAACGGAAACTTTTTATTAAACCATTACACAAATGCCCGAAGCAGTTTTTGTGCATAGTTGAAGCGAACGCAGGGCGACTGAGGCTCTCTAAATCTACCGCTTTAACAGTTAAAGTGCTAAAATTATTTCATTTTTCACACTTCTGAAAATATCTCTTTCTTTGAAAATTGCTCCTTGCTTTAACCTCAAGTGCTTTTGTTATCTTGGATTATTATTAATTCAATTAAGCATTTCGAGCGTTATTTATGCCTCTCCAGAAATCAGTATTACCGGTTTAACGTCTGAGCTAGAAGCGAATGCGCGCGCCTATTTGTCGTTAATAAAAGAACCTTGTGAATCACCTCAATGGAAAATTAAACGCCTGTTTGACGAGTCACCTCAGCAGGTTGAGAAGGCCTTGCGCGCTTTAGGCTATTACCATCCAAAAATACAGAAAACTTTAACTTGGGAGAAAGGCTGCTGGGCGAGTGTATTTGATATACAGCTCGGCTCTCCTATGATTATTAAGGCGCTGGATATCCAAGTGTTAGGTGCGGGCGCGCAAGAGCCATTCTTTGCTGAATTACTAGAAAGCAATAGCATTAAAGTTGGCAGTATTGTTAATCATGGGCAATATGAAGCCTTGAAATCTAGCTTACAAGCACAGGCGGAAGCAAAAGGTTATTTTGATAATCATTATGAACTTAAGCGACTTGCGGTTGATTTAAGTACCAATAAAGCGAAGATTCAATTACACCTACAAACGGGAAATCGGTACTACATTAGCCGTATTGATATGACCGAAAATGCACTTCATTCCGCGTTTGGTAATAAATTTTTACAGATTAATCAGGGCGAAGCTTATGACCGAGAAAAGATAGTTAAATCGCATCAGTTGCTGGATACCTCGGGGTATTATAAAGAGGTGCAATTGAAATACTTGCGACAACAAGCTGAAGATTATTATGCGCCACTTGCCGTTAATTTAAAGAATCTCCCACGGCACGCTATGTCAACTGGTGTCGGTTATGATACGGATTTAGGCTTTCGTATCAGTGCAGGCTATAAAAATAGGTACTTAAATGAAAGTGGGCATCAATTTATTGCGGATCTAAATTTATCCTTAAAAAAATCGAATCTCATTTTGGAGTATGTTCTGCCGTATAACAATCCGTTGAAAAATCGATTGTCATTTTTTTCTGGTATTACTTATGAAAATACGGAATACGTCGATAGCCAGAAAATTGAAGTGGGTACTAGATTATTTAATCGATTGTATGGGCAATTGGTGCTCTCTGAGCAATTAAAATATGTTGCTGAGCGCTTCCGTAATAGCAATAGTGACCCTTATGAAACACGGTTTTTATTGGTTCCTGGTATTGCTATTTCTAATATTAGAGCAGAGAAAAAAGACATGTATTTAGATGGCTATAAATATATGTTAGAGCTTAATGCCGCGCATCGTAGCATTGCTTCTAGCGTTAGCTTTATTCAGACTCGATTTAACTTGAAAATGGCTTATTCGACTTTTTGGGGCGGGCGTATTATTGCCAAAACTGATTTAGGCGCTACCGCCGTCGATGTTTTTACTGATTTACCTAGTAGTTATCGTTTTTATGCTGGGGGAGATAATAGTGTGCGTGGATATGATTATAAAAGCATAGGTGAGCGTAATGAGTTTGGTGATGTTATCGGTGGCCGTTATTTGGTCACGGGTAGCTTGGAATATGAACAAACAATTATTGATGACTGGAGTATCGTGGCTTTTATTGATGCAGGTGATGCTTTTAGCACTAGCATGGATCTCAAGTTGGGTGTGGGGTTAGGTATCCGATGGTATTCAATTGTTGGGCCAGTGCGCATCGATATTGCTGCACCTTCTGAAGATTTTGGCGATGTACATTTTCATTTTAGCCTAAGTACATCCTTATGAAGACTTTGTTTAAAATTGGCTTAGCTGTATTCATGAGTATTCTCTTCGTTATTATTTTGCTGCTGACATTGTTAGTCTATAGCCCACAATTTAATACCTGGGTGATAGTACAAGCCGTTCACCTAATGCCTGAAGTAAACATAGAAAAGGTTGAGGGATTTCTCTTGGGCGATATGCAGTTATCTGGCCTAAGTTACCAGTCGGAGCAGGCCGATGTTCGTATTGATTCGATTGCTTATCGTTATAAATTGACCAGTTTATTTGATAATCACATATTGTTTGAGTCGTTACAGGTTATGGGTGTTGATATCGCCCTCAAAGAAAGCAATGAAGCAGAAGAAAAAACAAAATCAACTGAATTTGTTATGCCTGTGACGCTAGAAATTCAGGATTTAATGCTGAATGAATTACGAATTAAGCAGCAAGAGAGCACGTATTTAGTTAAAAAAATACATCTGGCTTTATGGTATCAAGGGCAATCTGTACGACTTAGTCAGTTTTTTTTGGATAGTGATATTGTTCAGTTAAACGGCTCTGCGGAGTTGCTAGTTAATGCGCAACTGCCATTTAAAGCCGATCTGACAATGGCAAAATTAATGCCCGATTTAGCCGAGATAAAAGCACAACTCTCTGTGCGCGGTGATATTGATAAAATTTATCTGAATGCTGATTTACAAGCGCCCAGCAAAGCACATGCACAAGGGTGGGTGCAGCTGACTGAAAGCGCTCCAAGTTTTGATTTACAAGTGGCCTGGGGGGTATTGCAATGGCCTTTGCAAGGCGCTAAAGAATATGCCAGTGAGGATGCGCAACTTAGCCTAAAAGGCAGGGCAGACGAATATGTACTGATGCTGGATTCTAAATTATTTGCTAAAGATTTTCCGTTAGGAGCATTACATTTAGCAGGGCAAGGCGATACTCAACAGTTTACTTTAAGTGATTTAAGCCTAGAAGCGTTACAAGGTAATATAAAAAGTAAAGGGCGCATCAGCTGGACAGAAAGTATTGCTAGTGATTTACAGTTATGGGTAAAAAAGCTTCAGCTAGCCTCGGCATTACCTGATTATCCGGGCGAATTAAATTTAGATGCGCAGCTTATGGGGAGTCTGGTGGGAAAGCAAGATATGCATCTGCAGGTTAGTCGGCTAGATGGCAGGGTTATGGGTAATGCACTAAATGGCACCGCCGATATTCGTTATCAACCAGAAACAACTACTATTAAACAATTACAGGTCAGTGTGGGCACTAATCAACTGGCCATGCAAGGAACTTTAGCCGCTAATAGTGCTCTGACTTTTAAATTAGGTGCGGAAAATTTACATGAGTTAAGTCCTGACTTGAATGGGTCGCTGTTTGCCCAAGGTGGGCTGCAAGGTTTATTAACCAAGCCGAGTGTGCAATTGGATTTACATGCGGATGGGCTTGGTTTTCAAGAGCAAAAGATTGGTGCGCTACAAGTGAAGGCTAATTTAATTAGCGTGGGTACGGGGCAATTAGATTTAGATGTTAAGGCGCAGCAAATTACCTTGCCTGGATTAGAAATAGAAAAACTAGAGTTACAAAGTTTCGGGCAGCTTGCGCAACACAAGATAAGTGCTGAAATAGTAAGTTCTCAAGGCAGTTTGAACCTTGCTTTAAATGGTGACTTAAAGCCACAAAAATTATGGCAAGGGGAGTTAGAGCGCTTACAAATACAAAACAGCCCTATCGGTGATTGGCGATTAATTCAAAAAACGCCTTTAAAGCTGTTATTTGCACAGCAGGATGCTATGCAAGTACAAACGGAACTATGCTTAGCGCAATCAACCAGCACTGGATTATTATGTGTTAATGCTAAGCCAGAACGCTCTGGACAAAAAATAGACGGCTCGATAAAGCAGCTGGATTTATCGACCTTTGCTGTATGGATGCCAGATAATTTAGAGCTTAATAGCGCATTGAATAGCGATTTTTATTTGTTGAAACAAGATAGCTTACAAGGAGGTATAAATATTAGTCTTGACCCAGGCTCGATTAAAGTTAGCCATGATCAACTGGGTGCGCAAAAGTTTGATTTTAAAGGCGCTCAGCTGAGTGCCAAGCTTAATTCTGATCAATTGCAGTCAACTCTTTCTATTGAGTTAGATGCAGCAAAGCGTATAGACGGGCAAATAAAGATGCTGGGTTTAGGCCAAATGGAGAGCGCAAAGGTTGATGGCAAGCTGAATATACAAGTCGATGATCTTAGTTTTCTAAATAGACTGATTGAGCCCGTGAGTGACATTGAAGGCAGTATTAAGGGGGATGTACGCTTTCAGGGAAACTTAGCTAAGCCGTATTTAAAAGGCACACAGTTAAATTTAACTAAAGTTAAATTTAACGTGCCCGATGCCGGCATACAGGTAAGTGATTTGAATGCTGACCTAACTCACGGCCAAGAACAGCAATTATTTTTAAAAGGTAGCGCTAAAATTGCTGACCAGCCGTTGTTAGTTGAAGGCGAGCTTGATCATTACGCTAGCGATCAGCTGCAATATAAGATGACTGTAAAAGGCGATAATTTACAACTATTACAATTGCCGGAAATGCAGGCCTGGCTATCACCTGACCTGACGTTTGCTGGCAATAAACAAGGCGTAAAAATCAGAGGTGGAGTCATTGTTCCGAAAGCGACTTTAGTTTTTGCTACTTTGCCAGAAGGTTCGGTACAGCTGAGTGAGGATGAGATGGTTATTAATGAGGCGTCGGTTAAGGTCGAAGCACCAACTTACCCCGTCGATATGAATGTTTTTATTCAAATGGGCGATACCGTGACTATCGAAGGTTTTGGTTTGAAATCCCGCTTGCAAGGGCGTTTGCGCGCTAAAATACAAAATAATGAATTCAAATTATACAATCAGTTAACTTTATTGGATGGTAGCTATAAGGCTTATGGCCAAGACTTAACCATTGAAAAAGGACAATTATTATTTGATGGGGATATAAGCAATACCGGCGTTAATATTCTCGCCTCACGTAAAGCAAGTGACTGGAATGATAAGACCATTGCTTACTTGAGCTTGACTGGCATGTTAAGTAAACCCGCATCCTCCGTGTACACCAAGCCGGCGTTAAACGAGAGTGAATCTTTAGCATATTTGTTGGCCGGTGGTCCATTGGGTAAAAGTGGTGGTAGTAACACGGCGCTACTGGCTAAAGCAGCTTTAGGATTGGGCGGCGATTATGTTGATGCGGTCATGGGCGCAGTTGGTATTGATGAATTTGATGTTAAGAGTACTGCTGTAGGGCAAAACTCTATGGTTGTAGGTAAGCGTATTGCACCTAATTTAATGGTCAGATATATCGTCGATATACTGAGTGCCCAAATGCAGTTAGCTGTGGAATATAAGTTAAGCGAACATATCAGCATAGAAACGCGTGCCGGCTCAACACAAAGTGGTGATATTAAATATACGATTGAGTTTGATTAAGAAAGAATTGCTATCGAGTTAAGCAAGGGCTACTGAGAGTCGTGAATCAGGACCGTGACATAAAACTTGGATAATAAGGCGACCGGTCGCATAATTATTCCATGACAATGATAAACAATAAACAAATTAAACGCGAAAAACTACTCGATCAAGAAGGCGTGCATATGTTGATGAAACAGGGCTGTCACGGCACGGGTATGCAAGATATTTTAGATAGTGTCCAAGTTCCCAAAGGTTCTTTTTATAATTATTTTGCTAGCAAAGAAGAGTTTGCTGATGAAGCGATTACGCACTATATCGAACCCTTTATTTTACGTTTAACAGCGCATTTACAAGCGCCACCCATCAGCCATCATCAATTGAACCTCGATTTCAACTTCATTAGTGACCAAGCTTTCAAGCTGAATCAACAAAGTGGCTAAAACACCTAGATCATCGCTATAACCGATCACCGGCAACAAATCAGGAATTGAATCAATAGTATTAGACGACAATTAACTTGTCCGGTTCGCGACAACTAGCTTGGCCGGTTTTGATACACTCCAGACATCGTTAATCACAGGAGATTTAGGTGTCTGGAATACCCATAACCCAGAAACAGGTTAAGTTATATATGTCTCATCGTAAAAATAATTCCCAAGTAAAATCAGCGGCAAAAGCAGGGATTTCTGAATGCAGTGCAAGGCGCATAGAAAAGGGGGAGCATGAAATACAGCAACACCCCAGAAAGTATCGAACCCGACGAGATCCTTTTAAGGGGCTGTTTGAAAAGCACTTAGTCCCTTTATTGGAAGTAACCCCTGAATTACAACCGATCACTTTACTTGAGGTGTTAGAAGAAAAAGCACCCAATCAATTTG
>DAOUSK010000020.1 GCA_030627265.1 Methylococcaceae bacterium | reverse complement strand
GGGATGCACATGGATTATTTTACGCATGACCCATTGGGGCGCAGGTCTTCAGCCTGCCTTTTAAAAGGCAGGCTGAAGACCTGCGCCCCTATTATTATCAAATTAGTTGTACCTATTCCTTAATGCATATCATGGTCTTTATTTTTAGGCATATCATGTTTATCACTGCCTTCATAAAGTGAGTTATCTTTCTTGCCACTTACATTTAAAATCCCCCATGCACCACGATCAATTCGTGTTAAAGCATGGTCAACTAAAACGTAATTACCGGGGTAATCCACTTGAAATTCCATCATGCTCGCGCCACCGGCAGGGATTAAGGTTGTCTGTACATTTTTAAGCGGATTACTTAATGCTGCTTCAGGATAAACCGTATCAAATATTTCACCAATCACATGAAAAGAAGATATTTTAGAAACGCCTGCATTACCGACAAATAAGCGCACTTTATCACCCACTTTTGCTTGTAATTGCCCTGCTTCTACTAAGGCACCCGTACGACCATTAAAGACAATATACTCCGGACGTTCGTGAATCATTTTATAGCTATCAAATTTTTGAAAACCCTTTTTCCCTAAATCTCCTTTTGTGTATAACTCACCTTGCATGACATAAAATTCATGATCTACTTTGCTTAATCCTTGCTTAGGCTCTACTAAAATCAAACCATACATGCCATTCGCAATATGTGTTGCCGCATTACCAGAAGCGCAATGGTAAACATACAAACCCGCTGTTTTTGCTTTAAAACTTAAGGTTTTATTTTCACCTGGCTCTACTTTAGTCACTGCCATTCCGCCGCCGGGGCCTGTTACTGCATGTAAATCTATACCATGCGAATGCGTGCTATTTTTTGCATTCTGTAAATTTAGTACAACCGTATCGCCTTCTCGTACTCTTAAAAATGGCCCTGGAACAGTTTTATTAAACGTCCAATAATGATAAGAAATACCTTCTGCAATATCAGAGATTACCTCAACTGCCTGTAAGTTTATTTTTACCGTTTTAACCTCATTACGTTTCAGTGGTCTCGGAATATCATCCGCAGCACGACTGATATCACCCACTTTGGTAAAGTTTGCAGGGTTAATTTTCATCCTATGCGCATAATGATCACCGGGGCCAAAGTTCATTGTTTTCTTTGACGAATGTTTGCTGTGGTGTTCTTTTTTCTCACTAGCAGACAGTGGGCTAATCGTTAGCGTGGTCACTAATGCTGCTAATAGTATTTTTTGAATTTGCATCGTTTTCTCCATCAATTGTTTGATGTTTATAATTTTAGGTAAATGAACAATACCAACCCTCATAAATACTCATTCTTATAGGTATCTGTGACAACACGTATTTTATGTAGGACGGGTAGAACGTAGCGCCTGTCTTTTAGATCACTGCCATTAAGTTAAAAATAATACATCATGGTACGCTGGCTTCAGCCTGCTTTTTAGCTGCAAATAGCAGGCTGAAGCCAGCGTACCAGAACAAATCCCCGCTTAACTTAATGGCAGTGGCCTTTTAGGTGCGCAGTAAAAACGATGGGATTCGTGTAACTTTATATATGTCTTAGCTCAGCCATTTTCGCGCCTACTTCAGCTCGTTGCTTAGTCGTTAATTCTGCTTTAACTAAGGGTGAAAAATCTTCATCTTCTCGCGTTAAATGTTCCCGCTGCATTTTTTCAAATTCGACGGCCTTTTTCTGCAAGGCTTCAAAGTCAGTGATTAATTCAGGTTGTTTTAACTGTTCTGCCAAAGCTAACCAAGCGGCTTCGATTTCCTCATGATCCAACATTAAGCGTTCAATCATGCCATCAAATAAAACTGATTTTCCTACTAACAATGGAAATAAGGCTTGCTCTTCATCTTGATGATGTAAATGATTGGCGTGTTCGTAATGACAAAATGCAGCCATGCATTGATTCGCGCATTGCTCCTTCATGCCTTTAGCTTTTAATTCAAAAGCCAATTGTAATAACGCATTTCCACGCGTTAAAAAATCTTCATGATAAGCTTTTAGGGCCATTAAACCATCGCTGAAATCTGTGGCGGGATCGGTGTATTTAAATTCCATGTGTTTTTCTTAATAATATCATTTTTTTAAATTAACCAAAGCAGCTTACTGCTTACAATAGCTTGCTACCTTGCCTTAGACTGATGAAAAGTATTACAATTAGGTATTACTTTTTATCAGGAGTACATTATGCGCGTAACCAGTAAAGGTCAAGTCACTATCCCACGTAAAGTCCGTGAAAACATGGGCATCTTACCTGCAAAAACCAACGTTGAATTTCTACAAGATGACAATGGTCGCTGGTATTTAAGCAAAACGACCGATAACAAGAAAACAGTCAGCCGCTTTAGAACTGCATACCAATCTGGAAAAATAACCATGAGTACCAGTGAAATTATGGCATTAACAAGGAGCGACTAATGTCCACTATTTTAATTGATTCCTGTGTTATTACTGATTTAGCCTCTCCTAAAAGTGAATGGTTTGAGTGGAGCGCCTCAACACTAGAAAAATTAGACCCCAATAATACCTTTATCATTAATCCCATTATTTATACCGAGTGTTCCATCGGCTTTACAACGATTGAAGAAGTAGAAGCCTTATTTGATGCGCTGGGTTTCGCCATACAGCCCATACCAAAAGAAGCACTCTTTCTTGCAGGTAAAGCTTTTTTACAATACAAAAAACGGAAAGGTTCAAAAACCAATGTACTCCCTGATTTTTTTATCGGCGCACATTCGGCTGTTATGGGCTATCCTTTGATTTCTCGTGACAAAGGTCGATTTAGCACTTATTTTCCAAGTATTGAATTGATTATGCCAAACTCAATAAATGAATTGCATTAATTATTTATAGTTCCTCACGCTGGAGAGGCTGTGAAAGTATTATGCGTAGGTTGGGCTTCGCAAGCTCAGCTCAACCTACGAAACCTATTTTCTATGGTTATATTGAATACTTTCACAGTCTCTGAATCATGGGGACTATAAAATGCAGGCTAAAGCCAGCGCCCCTCATGCTAATGCTTTATCTTAACGGCTACGTTTTACAAACTTAGTACGCACTATCTGATAAGGTCGCCAAACGTAACTAAATGGCGCACTCCAAACATGCACTAAACGAGTAAACGGAAATAAAAGAAACACTGTCATGCCTAAAAATAGGTGTAATTTATAAATAAAACCTACGCCTGCTAGCATCTCGGCATCTGCATTTAATAACAACATACCTTGCACCCATTCTGCTAAAGCAATCATCACCGAAGCATCACCGCTAAAGGCGTGATAAATCGATACTGGAATGGTTAATAAACCGATACCTAAAGTCACTAATATCCAATTTAAAATAAAGATATCCATAAATCGACTATTAGCCCGTACTCGGGAGTTATACATACGGCGTTTCCATAAAATCACACCGCCCATCATGCAAAGTGAGCCAAAAGCTGCACCTGCTGAAATGGCAACTACCTGATGCATCATATCGGATACACCCAAGCTTAAAAACCAGCTATGCGGCGTGACTAAGCCTGCAAAATGCCCCATAAATAAAGCTAAAACACCGATATGAAAAAGGATACTACCTTTTTGTAGCTGTTCTTTTTCAAATAACTGACTGGAATCAGCTTTCCATGTGTATTGCTCTCTATCAAACCGAATAACACTACCCACTAAAAAAGTAGTCAGTGCAATATACGGGTAAATTCCAAAAATTAAATTTGTTAAATTCATAATTCCACCTTTATGCTGCTATTTCAGCTAAATGGCCTTGATGCTCCACTACTCTTAGTAATGGCGCATAAGGGCTGGCATTTTTTTCAAGATTACTGGCGATAATATCCATCGCTTGCGTGGTTTGCTTTAAAAACGCACGCGCACTATTGGTATCATCCATCGTAGAAACATATTCTAAGATTAACGGTAAATAATCAGGTAGCTCACCATCATGAATTTCAAAACCCGTCGATTTATATAGCTCGGTTAATTCAATCAGTGCTGGCCCTCTGTCTCTATCTTGCTCATCAAATAAGTGATAAGTGAGATACAGTGAGTGCTCTGCCGTCATATCAAAATCATCGACATATTTTGCCTGAAATTCAGTTAACGATAAGCTTGATGCCCAGCCAATAAAGTCACTTAATTTAGCCTTATCTTGCTCGGCTAAATCAGGCATATCATCAATCATTTGCTTTAGATCGCTCCAATTATCCAGTAACTCTTTGCGCGGGTATTCAAGCAATACCGATAAGATTTTATAGATTTCGGTCATGATTTTTCACCATCTGAGCGTTTTGCTGCTGGGTGATAGCGAACAAACTCTAAGCTATCGCCTGTTGATTTACGTTTATCTGGAAATAAAGAGGCTTCGGGGCTAATACTGCAACCGTCATTACCAAAAGAAAAGCCATTTTGACCTTGAAAACTATGGAAATCTTCTTGATGCAATTCTTCATGGCTGGTGGGTATAACAAAGCGATCTTCGTAATTTGCAATCGCCATATAACGATACATATCACGAACCTGATCTTCATTAAGACCCACTTCTTCCAAGACAGCGAGATTAGTTTCACCATCAACATTCAAAGAACGATAAAAGCTCCGCATAGCAATCATACGCTTAAGGGCTAATACGATAGGTTCTTCTTTACCTGCGGTTAGCATATTCGCTAAATATTGAATCGGTAAGCGAAGACTTTCGATTTTAGGAATCATGCCATCTTGAGATAACTCAATATTGCCTTGGTCAATTTGTGATTGCACAGGCGATAATGGCGGCACATACCAAACCATCGGTAAAGTACGGAACTCAGGATGTAAAGGAAAAGCCACTTTCCAATCAACGATTAGTTTATAAATCGGTGATTGACGTGCTGCTTCCATCCAAGACTCAGGAATACCATCTTCTTTTGCTTGTTTGATGACTTCAGGATCATTCGGATCTAAAAATAAATCTAATTGCGCTTGGTATAAGTCCTGGTCATCAGGTGTTGAAGCTAACTCATCAATACGATCTGCATCGTAAAGCATGACACCGTTATAACGAATACGACCAACACAAGATTCAGAGCAAACCGTTGGTAAACCTGACTCTACGCGTGGGTAACAACCGGTACATTTTTCTGCTTTACCGGATTCCCAGTTATAAAACATTTTTTTGTACGGGCATGCACTAATACACATGCGCCAGCTACGACATTTGTCTTGATCAACTAAAACAATCCCGTCTTCTTCACGTTTATAAATCGAGCCAGAAGGACAAGCAGCAACACACGAAGGGTTAACACAATGGTTACACATACGCGGTAAATACATATGGAAGGTTTGCTCAAATTCAGCATACACTTGTTTTTCCATATCTTTAAAATTCGCATCTTTGCCGCGCATTTTAAATTTTCCGCCTAAATCATCTTCCCAATTTGGCCCCCACTCAATTTTCTCCATCCGTTGCCCATCAATTAATGAACGTGGACGTGCTGTTGGTGTTGCTTCTAATAAAGGACTATTTTGCAATACCGCGTAATCATAAGTAAACGGCTCGTAATAATCATCAATCGTTGGCATATTCGGATTCATGAAGATATTCTTCAACACAGTACCTCGGTTGCCCGATTTTAACTGTAGCTTGCCTTTAACCAGCTCCCATCCGCCATTCCACTGCTCTTGATCTTCCCAGTTTTTAGGATAACCAACACCTGGCTTTGATTCCACATTATTAAACCATGCGTACTCAACCCCTTTACGGTTTGTCCAAACGTTTTTACAAGTAACAGAACAGGTGTGACAGCCGATACATTTATCTAAATTAAAAACTAATGAAAAATTCGCTCTTACTTTCATCTTATTTCTCCGACTCGTCTGTGCAAGTGTAAGCCGCTTGAGGAACCCCTTCTGGATTCAACGCTTTTTCTTGAGTTTCTGTTAAAGGTTCTTCTAACCATTTAATATCTTGATCTTCCACTTTATGCAAAATGACATACTCATCACGCTGTGAACCAATCGTACCGTAATAGTTAAAACCATAACTTAACTGAGCATAACCCCCAATCATGTGGGTTGGCTTAACCGTAATACGCGTCACACTGTTTAAAATACCGCCTCGTTTCCCTGTGGTATTTGACCCAGGTACGTTAACGTTTTTCTCTTGTGCGTGATACATCATCGCCATGCCATCAGGAATACGCTGACTGACAACAGCACGCGCCATGGTTGCACCATTAATATTCAGTGCTTCTACCCAATCATTATCATCAATACCGGCTTTTTCAGCATCGGTTTCAGAAATCCACAAATGCGGACCACCACGCGATAAAGTCAACATACGTTGGTTATCTTGATAGGTACTATGAATACCCCATTTACTATGCGGTGTAATCCAATTGAGTTTTAGGTGAGGTTTATCACCAATTTTTTCCATCATTTCAGCGGTCGATAACATATCAACCGCTGGTTTGTAGGTACAAAACCCTTCACCAAAGTCACGCATCCATTGATGATCTTGATAGAAATGCGCACGCCCTGTTAGGGTACGGAAAGGAATATGCTCATGGATATTGGTATAGCCTGCGTTATAGCTAACTTTTTCTGATTCAATACCACTCCAAGTCGGTGCAGTAATAATCTTGCGTGGTTGCGCTTTAATATCACGGAAAGTAATTTTGTCATCTTCGCGTGGTTTTGCTAAATGCGTATGATCCACACCTGTTTTAGTTCCCAGTGCTTTCCACGATCTAACCGCCACTTCACCATTGGTTTCCGGTGCTAATGCTAAAATTGTTTCACACACACTAATATCATCTTCTAAAGAAGGCATGCCTTTAGAAACCCCTTCCTCTTTAATCTTGTAGTTAATCTCTTTTAAATGTTCGTACTCTTTTTCGGTATTCCAGTCGATCCCTTTAATATTATTACCTTGCTTAGGTAGTAACGGCCCTAATGCAGTAAATTTCTTATAGGTATCAGCAAAATCACGTTTTACTACTTTAAGTAGTGGCATGGTTTTACCTGGAATAGGCTCACATTCGCCACGTTTCCAATCTTTAACATCCATCGCTTGCGCCAATTCTGCTGGCGTATCATGCAAAATAGGCAGTGCAACCACATCTTTTTGCGACCCAAGATGTTTTTCTGCTAAAACAGAGAAACTTTTAGCAATGGTTTTGAAGATTTGCCAATCCGAACGCGCTTCCCAACCCGGATCAACGGCTTGCGTTAATGGGTGAATAAACGGATGCATATCGGTGGTATTCAAGTCATTTTTTTCATACCACGTTGCCGTTGGCAAGACGATATCTGAAAATGCACCGGTAGAATTTAGACGAAAGTTAATATCGACCATTAAATCTAATTTCGCAATCGGCGCATCCTTATGCCATTTAATTTCTTGGCCTTCTGCTTCAGGTAAGACATCTTGCATTACCCCGTTCTGCGCACCTAATAAATGTTTAAGGAAATATTCATGCCCTTTTGCACTACAACCAATTAAGTTTGCACGCCAAACAAATAAATTACGTGGATGATTTTCAGGTGCATCAATATCCTCTGCGGCGAATTTAATATCACCTGATTTTAATTGTTTAACAATATAATCAGAGACTTCTTTATCATCTTTCGCGCCAGCTGCTTCTGCATCTTTAACAATATCCATCGGATTTTTATTAAAGTGAGGTGCAGAAGGCAACCAACCTAAACGCTGCGAAACAACATTGTAATCAGACAGGTTATGCCCTTTATAATTAGCTTGCGCACTCTTTGCTAACATTGCATCGGCTTCTAGTTTTTCATAACGCCATTGGTCAGTATGAAAATAGAAGTACGTTGTACCATTCATGTGACGCGGTGGTTTTTGCCAATCTAAAGCGAATGCAACTGGCGCCCAGCCTGCTTGAGGGCGTAATTTTTCTTGGCCAACATAATGCGACCAACCGCCACCACTTTGCCCAACACAACCACACATATGTAGCAGGTTCATAATCGCGCGATAGCTCATATCATTGTGATACCAATGATTTAACCCTGCCCCTAAGATAACCATTGATTTACCCATGGTTTTGGCAGCATTATCAGCAAATTCACGACCTGTGCGAATCAAATCAGCTTGTTTTACACCCGTAATTTTTTCTGCCCATGCAGGTGTATTAGGGACACTTGCATCATCGTAACCCGTGGCAGCGATACCGCCTAAACCACGATCAATACCATATTGTGCAAGTTGCAAATCAAATACCGTGGCAACTTTTACTTTTTTACCATTAAGTAAAATCGTTTTTGTAGGTACATTGCGATGCATACCCAAATCTTTCCCTGAGTCAAAGTCAGGGAACAGCACATCAACCACTTCATCTTTATCAAAGATTAAGCTTAAGCGTGGTTTCGTTTTCTTTCTGCCTTTTTTAGGAACAAGGTTCCACCTTCCTTCTTCCCCCCAACGAAAACCAATGGAACCATTAGGCGCATACACATCACCTGTTCTTTCATCAAAAACAACTGTTTTCCAATCTGGGTTATTGTCTTCACCTAAGCTATTATCAAAATCTGCCGCACGAACAAAACGTCCGCCAACATAGCTTTTTTCATACTCATCCAAAACGACCAACATCGGTAAATCGGTATAAGTACGGGCGTATTCTTGAAAATAAGGGTCTTGGTTATTAACATGAAACTCAGTCAGAGCAACATGCCCCATCGCTAAAAAGACAGCGGCATCTGTGCCTTGTTTTGCAGGCATCCAAAGATCAGCAAATTTCACATACTCTGCATAATCAGGTGAAATCGCAATAACTTTTGCACCTTTGTAACGCACTTCTGAGTAAAAATGCGCATCAGGTGAGCGTGTCATGGGTAAATTTGCACCCGCAACAACTAAGTAAGTCGAGTTATACCAATCGGCTGACTCTGGTACGTCGGTTTGTTCACCCCATGTTTGTGGTGAAGCCGGCGGTAAATCACAATACCAATCATAAAATGATAAACATGCGCCCCCAATTAATGATAAATATCGACTTCCTGCTGCATAACTAATCATCGACATCGCAGGAATAGGAGAAAAACCTGCGATACGATCAGGCCCGTGTGTTTTAGCGGTATATACATTAGAAGCGGCAATAATCTCAGCGACTTCATCCCAATCGACACGGACAAAGCCACCTAAGCCACGTACGGCGGTATATTTTTCGCGTTTTTTAGAATCTTCTTGAATCGCGCCCCATGCTTCAACGGGGTCTTTACCCGATGCAAGCTCATCACGATACATCGACACTAATCGCTCACGAATCAACGGATGTTTTACACGTAAAGGGCTATATAAATACCAAGAGAAACTAGCACCACGAGGACAACCACGCGGCTCGTGATTTGGCATATCAGGGCGAGTACGCGGATAATCCGTTGCTTGCATTTCAAAAGCGACTAAGCCGTTTTTAACATGGATATTCCATGAACAACTTCCCGTACAATTGACTCCGTGTGTTGAGCGTACCACTTTATCAAAACGCCAACGGTTACGGTATCCATCTTCCCACTGTCGATCTTCATTAGTGACAACACCGTGTCCATTTGAAAATGTACTTTGTACCTTTTTGAAAAATTTAAGACGGTCTAAAAAATGACTCATCGTTTTTTCTCCTGTTAATTTTGTTGTTATTCTCTGCATTATTTTTATATTATTGGGGGCGCAGGTCTTTTTCATACACTGGTACGCTGGCTTCAGCCTGCTCTTATTAAAAAGCAGGCTGAAGCCAGCGTACCGTTTATTTATATTAGGTTTTCATACACCCCATAAAACCTTAAATCTGCATCACTCAAGTTAGCTTTAACTGCATTATTCTTAATATATTCATACACAACATTAAAGTGCTTTTCATCACGAATCGCTTTATCAAAATAAGACTTGCTCCAAAAATGCCCCTTTCTTGATAGATGTTTATTAATATAAAAAGCGGTAGCTCCTTTTATTTTTTGCATTACCACATTTAAATCTTGTTTTTGCTGAACTAATAAATGCACATGATTTGGCATGATACTAACTGCATATAACTGGTAATATTCTGGCTCACACTTCTTGATATAACTCATCATCAAAGTCAAAATTTCACCTGTTAAATAACAGCCTTTATTCGATAAATCACAATATTCATCAATCTTCATCTGTCTTTCAGCAATGCTTAGATCGAGTATTTCATTAATACCCAGTAAATAAGCATCAACACTGTCTTGTGTTCGAAAAGTAACAAACTGATAAGTATTTAATTCACTGTAGTGATGCAAACTTTTTCTTGTCATCTATTTATTCAACCGTTATTGGGGCGCAGGTCTTCAGCCTGCTTTTCATCTATGATATGCAAAAGTCATTAGTGCAATATCTGGTACGCTGGCTTCAGCCTGCTATCTCTACAAAAGCAGGCTGAAGCCAGCGCCCCATTTATTTATGGATTATAAATCTCGCCATCTTTACGCAAATAAAACCACCAATTAATCATGATACAAACAAGATAAAAGGCAGCAAAGCCATATAACGCGACTTCTGGTGTGGTTGCTTTAATTTGCTCTCCAAACACTTTAGGAATATAAAATGCGCCGTAAGCGGCAACAGCAGATGTCCAACCTAGCACGGGGCCAACTTGTTCTTTAGGAAAGATCATTGCAATAGAACGGAATGTAGAGCCATTACCGATGCCTGTTGCAGCAAATAAAAGCAAAAATAACAATAAGAAAGGCACAAAAAATTCTTCAGGTGTCGCTGAGTTGTAGGCTGCTTTCATATAATGAGCAACACCCCCTGCACTTAGCACCATAATAATTGAGCAAACATGCGTTACCCATGCTCCACCAAATTTATCCGCAATCATTCCACCAAGAGGTCGAATCAGTGCGCCAATAAAAGCCCCCATCCATGCATACATTAATGCACTTGGGCCATTAGGATTTGCTATATCATGATTCATAACCCCATCAACTAGAACATGCTGATAACCGAAAATAACTTTAATCGCTAATGGAAAACATGCTGCAAAGCCAATAAATGAACCAAAGGTCATGGTATAAATGATACTCATTACCCAAGTATGTTTGTTATCAAAAATCTTATATTGACGATCTAAGCTTTGACCAATTTGTCCTGGAATAATTTTTAACAAAGACACCGTTAAAGCAATCACGATAAATAAAGCAATTTCTTTAGGCACATTAAAACCAGAGCCATGAACGGCCTCAGGTAACATTAACCACAAACCAAAGATAGCGGAAATAAAGCTAATTGCTAACATGCCGGTAATCATTCCCATACTGGTAAAAGGATTACCAATATTAGGAGATACCTCAGGGGTACGAATGTTGTTCATACCAAACCAGCTTGCAAAAGCAAGCGGTACTAATAGAATGATCCAAAGAAAACCTGCATTTTGAATGTAACTTTCTGCGCCTGCTGGGATTTTACCCACTAAAGAACCTGATGCAGAAACGAGCACCATAGGATCTCCACCCATCGCACCAAACATTCCCACAGTCATAGACAGTGGAATCAATATTTGCATGGTAGTGACACCAAAATTTCCTAAACCTGCATTTAAACCTAACGCTAAGCCTTGTACTTTTTTAGGAAAGAAAAAACTGATATTCGACATCGAAGAAGCAAAGTTACCCCCACCAAAACCAGATAGTAAGGCAAGTACTTGAAACACCCAAAATGGTGTATTTTGATCTTGTAATGCCATGCCTGTCCCAAAAGCAGGGATCATTAATAAGGCTGTGGTAAAAAAGATGGTATTACGTCCACCACAAAGGCGAATAAAAAAACTGCTGGGAATACGAAGCGTTGCACCCGTTAAACCCGCAATAGCCATTAAGGTAAATAATTCTGATTTTTCAAAAGGAAAACCTAAATTTAACATCTGTACCGTGATAATGCCCCAGTACAACCAAACTGCAAATCCCCCTAATAAACTCGGGATAGAAATCCATAAATTTCGATTGGCAATTTTTTTGCCTTCAGACTCCCAAAACTCAGCCTTTTCGACATCCCACTTTTCAATATCAGCCATTAACCTCTCCAGTTTTCTATTATTAGTGAGGCAATAATACTCCGTTAATAATAGAAAACCACATTAAAATGACTGTTTTATTAAATTCTTTTAAACAATTGAAAACAAAGAAATAACCTAGTATTTCACTAGGTTATTTCTAACGGCTCACCTGATTTTTAAAGGTAAAAAACCAGTTACTAAAATTCAAACAAATTCAATACTTTACAAAGTTACATTTTTCATAAAATAACCTTTATTTTTTACGTATATAAAAGATTTGCCTTCCTTCATCGTCATTAAGGTAATCCAATATTTTATTTTCTGTTTGCTCAGCATAGACTCCAAAGTCTAAATGTGCGGCAGGGTCGGTTGCAATAACACGCACAACCTCTCCTGACTGCATTTCTTTTAGCGCTTTTTTTAAACGCAATAAAGGCAATGGACAGTGCAAGCCCGAAGCATCAACATCTACATTAAATTCAATCATTCTAATTTTTAGATTTTTATCCATCAAGTATTAAAAGTGCGCATATAATAGCACTACATCTGAATTCAATAATAATTAACTCTTTTTGCATGGACTACTTCCCTCTTTTTATCGATTTAAAAAACAAAAACTGCTTAGTCATCGGTGCAGGTGAGGTTGCCACAAGAAAGGCCGAATTACTCGCTAAAGCTAAAGCTAACATTACTATTATCGCCCCAGAATTTTGCACTAATATCAAGAGCCTGGCTGAAAAAAATACTCACATTACCCTCGTTCAAAAAGCATTTAGCCCTGATGATATTAATCAGCAACGCCTCATCATTTCTGCCACCAACAAGGCATCCGTAAACAAACTGGTTGCTGAAACAGCTAATTTACATAATATCCCCGTTAATGTTGTTGATAGCCCTGAATTATGTAGCTTTATAGTACCCGCTATTATTGATCGCTCGCCTATTGTCGCCGCGGTTTCTTCTGGCGGAGCTTCCCCTGTTTTAGCTCGGTTATTACGGTCTCGCTTAGAAAGTTTGATTCCTCCTGCATTTGGCCGACTGGCAAAGCTAGCCAATAAATACCGAGCAACCGTTAAAGAAAACATTAACCCGCCCGCACAACGACGTATATTTTGGGAGAATGCATTACAAGGCTCTATTGCTGAACTTTTTTATTCAGGCAAAGAAAAAGAGGCAGAATTTGAATTACAAAAAGCCATCAACACTAATAACGCAGAAAAACCAATAACAGGCGAAGTGTATTTAGTTGGCGCAGGCCCTGGTGATCCTGACTTGCTTACCTTTCGCGCCCTGCGCTTAATGCAGCAAGCCGATACCGTGGTTTATGACCGGCTTGTTTCTAAAGAAATTCTTGAATTAGTACGCCGAGATGCGGAATTAATTTATGTTGGCAAGCAAAGGGATAACCATAGCTTGCCTCAAGAATCGATTAATGCCTTATTAGCTCGATTAGCAAAAGAAGGTAAACGTGTTGTACGCTTAAAAGGTGGCGACCCGTTTATTTTTGGCCGAGGCGCAGAGGAAATAGAAAAACTAGCAGAAGAAAATATAAACTTCCAAGTCGTGCCAGGTATTACAGCCGCATCTGGTTGCGCAACTTACGCTGGCATCCCTCTTACACATCGAGATCACTCGCAGTCTTGTACTTTTGTAACAGGGCATTTGAAAGATAATACGGTTAATCTCAATTGGAAACAATTAGCGGCACCCAATCAAACCATTGTCATCTACATGGGCTTAGTGGGGTTAAAAACCATCTGTCAGTCACTAATTCAACATGGCGCACCCGTTGATTTACCGATTGCTTTAATTCAGCAAGGCACCACACATACACAGCGTGTGATTACCGCTACACTCAGTACTATCTATAAAAAAATTGAGCACGAAGATATACAACCTCCTACCCTTTTTATTATTGGTACCGTGGTTTCTTTGCATGACAACTTAAAGTGGTTTAATCCTAATAATGGCTTATGAATAAATTCTATTTTATCATTATCAGTCTCGCCTTACTCACTGCCTGCGAAAACACACCTAAAGCCAAACGCACCCATCTTTTATCATCAGATGGATTTATCTCTGCTGCCCTGTCAGAAAATTATGCTTTATTAAATAATCTAAAGGGTTATGCTGAATTTTGGCAATTAAGACCTCGACAATTAATTCATACTTGGCAACACACAGATGAAAGAAATGGCGTTTTATATTCCGCTATTTCAGACAATGAAGAGTACGCAATAACAGCAGAAAGAGAATCTATCGCATGGTGGCGCATCTCTGACGGTACCTTAATGAATGTTTGGTTTTTGCCTAACATTCACTCCGTTTCTTTATCTCATGATGGTAAATTTGCTTTAATTGGCCTTAAAGATAAAGCTATTTACTACTCGTTAATGCACGGTCAGACAAAGTACGCCTTTCCCCATAAGCAAATTGTTACTCAAGGAGATATACGTTACGACAACAATCTAGCCATCACTGGCTCGGCTGATTACAGTGCTAAACTTTGGGGTTTAAATAACGGCAAGCTGCTACACACATGGCAGCACAGGGGGAAATTAGCAAAAGTAGGCACGTCTCCTGACGGTAAATATGCTTTAACCAACGAAGGTTTAGGCACAGTTCGATTATGGCGTACAAAATCAGGCCGTTTACATAAACAGTTAGGCAACAAGCTATCAACCCTGACAGCACACGTTTTTTCCACAGATAATCGTCACTTAGCAATAGGCCATGTTTCCAGCCGTATAGAACTATGGGATATTAAAAAAGGTAAGCGCCTAGAGTTTTGGCGCCCTCAAAAAGAAGATAAATGGCAACCCTCCGCGGCAACCCCTATTGCACTCAGTTTTACCAAAAATAACAAAGGATTATTTAGCATTGCATCAAATGGCTACCTTCAACTCTGGAAAAATACTGCAAAATAAAATAGAATAGGCAAGAGTTTTAAACTAATCTTTCTTAGATTATATTTATAAGCCCTAAGCTAAACATAGATTTAGGGGGATGTTCCATTAATACTATAGAGGTCAAAATGAAAAAATTATTATTAGCTGTTTCTACAGTTGCTTTACTAGGTTTAAGTGCACAATCATATGCAGATCAAGATATTAAAATCGGTAGAAAAATCTACGATCGTGCTTTTGGTCGTGGTTGTGGTACATGTCATGATATTTCATCTAACCCACAATTAATTTCACTAATTAAATCTGGCCAACTAACAAAAGCTAGCTTTACAAAAACAGTGAAAGAAGGAAAAAATGGAATGCCTTCAATTACTAATGGCCCAACTAGCATCATGAACATCGGACCCGTTAAAAAAGCAGGTTACACTGAAGATCAAGCAATTGATGCTTTATGGAACTTCTTAAACCAATAAGTTTATTGGTGGTATAAAAAAAGCCGCTTTCAACTTATGTTGAAAGCGGCTTTTTTGTGTCTATTACTTTATTTAAACGAAGCAGGCTTCGGGCTTCCTATAAAAAACAGACTCAATAACTTATAAATATTTATTCTTAAGAAATCTTTTGCTGATCAACATCACTGTAAGCCAATAAATAACGCTTACGAACCCATACACTCGCAAAAGCTGCAAACATCAAGGCACATGAAGTAACCAAGAAATTAACCAAACTTTTAAGCTCGCTAATCTCCGCTACTAAATTGACCTGATTTGCATTAGCAACCGGGGATTTAGTCGCAATCAACCGACCCGCCCCTGTTTTAGAATAGGTTTTCAATACCTGCAAATCATCTTGCAAAGCATTAATGGTCTCCATCCCCGTTAACCCAATAGACCCTGCACGTAAACTATCTTCTAATACTTTAAGCTTACTTTCAATAGAACCACTGACCAACCCCACTAACTGTGATTTTAATGCATCCACCTCGGCAGATAACACTGGATTCATTTGCCTATCGTATAACTCAACCGTTTTCTGCGCGCGCACAAAAGAAAGTGATTCTTGCTGAGGAATTAAAAAAGCCCCCATAAAAACAATAATCGCCATCAATCCCACAATAACACCCAAAATCCAGCGATTTAATTGTAAAACGCCAATGGGTGTTAACTTACTTACATTACGCAGTGCTTTATTATTTTCATTTTTTTTACGCAAGTTGCTCATCAAGCCTTTACCCCTAAAAAACATATCCATAGCATTATACAAGTTTGATAAAAAAAATCCTGCTCACTTTACTTTTTAAAGTAACTAAACACAACACATGCCACCTTTAATCAGGAAGCACGTAGGATGAGAGAAGATAGCATCTGCTTTTAGGTGCGCACTGAAACGATGGGTTTCGCAAAAATCACTCTACCCATCCTACGCATTAAGATTACTTTAAACGATTAGCCGCAATACGCATTCTTAAAGCATTCAACTTAATAAACCCTTCAGCATCTTGTTGATTATAAGCACCATCATCATCTTCAAACGTTGCAATGGCCTCATCAAACAAACTATCTGTTGCCGATTCACGCCCAACCACATCAACATTACCTTTATAAAGCTTAAGACGTACTTTACCGTTAACTCTTAGTTGTGACTCATCAATCATTGTTTGCAACATTAAACGCTCAGGGCTCCACCAATAACCGTTATAAACCAAAGTAGCATAACGCGGCATTAACTCATCTTTTAAATGCGCCACTTCACGATCTAAAGTTAAAGACTCAATCGCGCGATGTGCACGCATCATAATCGTGCCGCCTGGTGTTTCATAACATCCACGAGATTTCATGCCGACATAACGATTTTCAACAATATCTAAACGCCCAATACCATTTGCACCGCCAATTGTATTTAACTTAGTCAATACCTCGGCTGGCGAATGCGCGACACCATCAATTTCAGTAATATCACCTTTAGCATAAGTTAATTCCATATACGTTGCTTGATCAGGTGCATTTTCAGCAGAAACACTCCAAAGCCACATATCTTCTTCAGGCTCTGACCATGGATTTTCTAAAATCCCACCTTCATAAGAAATATGCAATAAATTAGCATCCATAGAATAAGGCGACGCCTTACCTTTTTTCTTCTCAACAGCGATACCATGACTATCAGCATACGCTAATAATTTTTGACGAGAATTCAAATCCCACTCACGCCACGGTGCAATAATTTTAATATCAGGTTGCAAGGCATACGCACCTAGCTCAAAACGAACTTGATCATTTCCTTTACCCGTCGCACCATGAGAAACAGCATACGCACCCGTTTCTTTTGCAATCTCTACCAAACGCTTAGAAATTAACGGACGTGCAATTGAAGTCCCTAATAAATACTCACCTTCATAAATAGCATTCGCGCGAAACATAGGAAAAACATAATCACGCACAAATTCTTCGCGTAAATCATCAATATAAATTTCCTTAATACCTAAAGCTTGTGCCTTAGCTCGTGCCGGCTCAACTTCCTCACCCTGCCCTAAATCAGCAGTAAATGTAACCACTTCACATGAATACTCATCTTGTAGCCACTTTAAAATAACCGAAGTATCTAAACCGCCTGAATAAGCTAAAACAACTTTTTTGGTCTCTGCCATTACTTCCAACTTTTGAAGATTCTAAATCCTGAAATTATACTATAAATAGCTAATGATTCATTACGATTAATTAAGAGAAATACAAAACAAAAATATTTTAAACTGACAAAACCGTACTAACAACCAACAAACACCCTAGAAAAAAACCACTAAAAAATAAATATACTTTTAATTCATCAACTTAATTAATAACCAGAACTTTAATAGCAACAGAAGTTGACAGCTAAAAGCATCATTGACATAATAGCGTTTCTTTAGCAAGCCCAGGTAGCTCAGTCGGTAGAGCAGAGGACTGAAAATCCTCGTGTCGACGGTTCGATTCCGCCCCTGGGCACCATTGCTAAGGCCAAATAAAACAAGCCCTGATGAGATTTATCTCTTCGGGGCTTTTTTTTGCCTAAAAAAAGCCCCCTATCCATTTCCGGTCTAAAGTCCCACGGTCGGAGCTTGACGTTTAATTCGCTAATTTTTGGATATTGCCATGAAAAATATTTTCGCACTCTCTTTAATGCTACTTACTTTATCTGGCTGTAGCTCTAGCTTGGTTAAAAGTTTTGTTCAGACTCCGCAATTAAAAGATGTTCGGCTCAATTCATTTTCTGCGAATGATAAGCAGGCTAGTTTTGATGCGGACATTTATAACCCTAACCTATTTGATATCCCTGTGACGACGCTTGATGGCGATATCAAGCTAAATCAAGTCCCTGTCGGGCATATTGCTGCCACTAATCCCAGTAACACCCTGAAATCACAAGAGACTCAAACGATTACTATTCCAATCGAGCTTGATACCACAGATTTCATGAGTATTGCCAAGAGCGCACTTTTTCAAGGTGGCATTAAATACCAATTTATTGGAACAGTTGGCACATCCTACGGTCCTATCCCTGTTATTAAAGAAGGTGAGCTGTCTACTAAGGAGTTGATGACTTCGTTTTTTTAGACGATTAGTAACAAACAAAAATCCCTGCAATTCACTCATCAGCATGAAACTCAAGAAAATGACAGTTTCACCCTAACAAAACGAACAGAAGTAAAGTGCCATTTGGAATGTAATTTATTGATAGTGAAAGATTAAAATCACTATCATTATCGAAATGGGGCAGTTATGATTAACTTTCGTTATAGATGACCGCACTCTTCAAAGCTTGGATGAATCCTGTAAATGCTTTAACACTTGCCCGTTTCTTGTCTGTGTAACCGAAAACAGGAGCTTAATATGGACCGAGAAAAACCAAACAAAGCTAAATGCACCGAGCCAACTTCTCTCTCACAAACGGAAGTTCCTACAAAATCTCTATCGGCACGCGCACATCAGGAAAGAGGTGATCTACGGCCTTTTTTCTCTATGTCGCCTGACTTTATATGCACTGTCGGTTTCGATGGTCATTTCAAACGACTGAACCCTGTATGGGCAAGCCGTTTAGGATGGGGCGCAGATAAACTAAAAAACAAACATTTTCTCGACCTCGTACACCCCGATGATCACGCAGCCACACAGAATGAATTCAGCAAGCTTATTAATGACCAGGAAACAACCTTCTTCGAGAATCGCTACCGCCACCAGAATGGGAATTACCATTGGCTTCGCTGGAGCATGTGGTCCACACCCGACAGGCAATGGGCCTATGCCATAGCTCAAGATATTACTCGAAACAAACGTCAGGAGCAGGAAATCCTCGAAATAGCCGACCGAGAAAAGGAGCGCCTGGGACTAGAACTACATGATGGTTTGTGTCAAAGCCTAGCCGGTATTGCCGCTCTGAGTTCGACGCTTTCCAAAAGGCTAGCCACACACTCTGATACCACGGCAGCTAGCTCTGCCATCGAGATAACACATCTATTAAATGAAACTATCCGTCAAGCTCGCGATATAGCTCATGACCTTAGCCCGATTGGAATCAATACTGTCGGACTCCAAGGATCAATTGAAACACTAGCGCTTAATACTCAGCAATGGCATAACACTCCCTGCATACTTACACTTGAAAGCACCTTCCCTAGACAACATCATAAGGTCGAAAAACATCTCTTTCGTATTACTCAGGAAGCCGTGAGTAATGCGGTTAAACACGGACAAGCCGCTCAAATTGAAATCAGTCTCAGCGTTAAGGGGAGTGAAGGCATCTTAAGCATTCGAGACAATGGCGTAGGTATGCCCGAAAATCTCGCAGATAAAGATGGTATGGGTCTACATACCATGCATTATCGGGCACGCCTAATCGGTGGTAGACTTGATATCCAACAACTTAGCCAGTGCGGTATAGCCGTTATATGCATTTTTCCTCTATCCAAGACACATATAATTCACGAGATCTAGCTAATGCCAATAACGACACCTGAATCAGACAACCCAGCTAAAAGGACAATTCTCATCGTCGATGATCACCCTGTATTACGCCGGGGACTGACCGCACTGATCAATTTTGAGCCTGATTTCGAAGTTTGTGCTGAGGCCGCCGATTACCCTACAGCACTTAAAGCCATTAAAATACACCAACCTGACCTGATCATTGTGGATCTCGAACTTGGCGGGAGAGATGGCTTAGATTTGGTCAAAGATACAAAAAACCGCTACCCATTAATCCCTATGTTAGTGCTCACGATGCATGATGAATCGGTCTATGCTGAGCGATCCCTGCGAGCCGGCGCGGCAGGATATGTCACTAAGCAGCAGCTCGATGAAACACTATTAGTTGCCATTCGCTATGTGCTTGCAGGCGAAATTTACATGAGTGACCAACTTCAAACCCAGCTCGCCACCAAATGCCTGGGGCAGTCAAATCACATGGCCCCACACTCGCCCCAAAATAGCCTCACTGATCGTGAACTGCAAGTGTTTCGATTGATCGGTGAAGGGCGTACCACGCGACAAATCGCAGAAAACTTATCCCTGAGCATTAAGACCATCGAATCCCACCGAGAGCACATCAAATGCAAGCTGACTATTAAGAATGCCGCGCAACTCGCCCAACGCGCCACCCTATGGGTTGAGAGCTGCAACAGCGGGCTTGCGTACCGTTAGGCCCTCTTAGTTATGACGCATGAGGGAACCCCCTATAGGCAAATCAGGGTTGCCCCCGATGCACACATTAGGCCGGTCGGGTAAGTTGCAGCTGTGCACGAGCTGTCATCATTTGCTCCCATACTAATTGAAGATCGATGAGTGTCGCAATGTATGTATTATCAATAAAACAACAAGAACTAAGCCGTATTTACTGTATCAATTGAATCTGAACCCAATCATTTTTTTTAAAAAAAACAATACAAAGAGGTTATTTTGAAAACTAAATTTAATACCATCTATACGGCCATCATTCACCGTTGCCGTATTCACCCTATCCACACCCGCAATGGCAACGACACCGGACGGATTCACTCCCAACGATGAAGTTGTATGTGATAGCCTAAAAGGCGCCACGCCTGGATTATACGGCCTGTGCGTAGCTTACTGTGAAGGGACAGATAGCCCGGAGGATTTAACGACAGAGGAAAAAATAGCCTCGTTACCGAGACCGAGTACTAAGCTATTAGCAAACTACAACAGGATGCGCAAAGCAGGGGACCCGCAAATGCCGTGCGCCACCTATCAAACGTCAACTACCTTGGCCGGTCGGCGTCAATTAACTTGGCCGGTTTTTTGATTTGATTTCATGGCTTGTTTTTTTCTATAACTCTCTCCTTCTATTTGATAAATATCAGCGTGGTGAACAAGTCTATCGATTGCTGCCACGGTCATCATGTTGTCGCTAAAGATACTATCCCATTCACTGAATGCCTGATTGGTTGTAATCAATAAGCTATTTCGCTCATAGCGGTGGGCGATCAACTCAAACAGTACTTGGCTTTCGCTGTCACTTTTTTTGACGTATCCAATATCATCTAAAATAAGTAACTCATATTTATCTAGCTTTTTTAGCATGTTATCAAGATTCAATTCCTCTCTGGCTTTTTGCAGTTGCTGAACTAAGGCGGTGCTGCTGGTGAATTTTACATGTCTTGATTGAGCGATAAGCGCATGGCCTACTGCTGCTGCAAGGTGGGTTTTACCTAAGCCACTTGCGCCAAATAAGATGAGGTTATATCCTTGCTTTAGCCAGTTAAGTTGGCTTGTTTTTTGTTGTAATTGCTGGGCTGTGATGCCTTTTATTTCAGTGAAGTCATATTGACTCAGTTGTTTACCTGTGGGTAGTTGGCTTTCTTTGAGTAGTCGTTTTAGACGGTTTTCATAGCGGTGGTTTGTTTCTAGTTCGCACAGTTCTGCTAAAAATTGTGCGGGTTCCCATCCTTCTTGTATCGCTTTGTCAGCTAAACTTGACCATGATTTTGCCATCGCCGTTAAGCGTAATTCTTTGAGTAATAGCGGTAAGCTTTGGATATTAGCCATGTAACCCGCCTCCTATCAAGCAATCGTAACTGCTTAAGCTATGCTGCTGACTGACAAGTAAGGGGATTTCAATCTTGTCGGGCCCAAAGAGTTCACGACAGTGTTTGATTGATAGTTTGTTTCCGACTTCAAGTGCGGTGAGGATAGTGCGTCCTAATGCTTGTTCGCAGTCGTAGTTGTCGGCCAATACCAGTAAATCAACCATGTATCGACAGTCTGTATCACTTAAACCATGCTGGGTTAATTGTTGCCAGATTAACGTGAAATCACCTTGTGGGATTAAGTCATCTCTGAGTAAGGAGTTTCTAAACGCGTTAGGTTTTTTCGCCAGTGAGTGAATGATATGGCGATAGTCGATGCAGCGCTCTCTAGTGGAGCCTTGGGCATAAAGCCTAGGCAAGGTGAGCGTTACTTCATGACCATAAAAGAGTGCTAAGCGATCATCATAAATATGAACGAGTAAAGACGTGCCTATTAGACGTGAAGGCACGGTATACAGTACCCGCTTAACGGTAATGGTACTGCTTGAACTGACCTTAACGTGAAGCTCACTAAAATCATGGGTACGCCGACTGGGCAGGGCTTGTAAAGACGGTTTTTCTTCTTCAAACCGCGTTTTACACTGGCGATTTATTTTGGCGACAATGCGGTTGATGAAGGTTTCATAATCAGCCAACGTATTAAAGTCTCTACTGCCTCGTAACATTAACTGCTGATCCATCTTTCTTTTTAAATGGCCATGTGCCGATTCAATCGCCCCGTTTTCATGGGCAACGCCTTTATTATTACGGGTTGCTTTAACACCATAATGTTTGCAAAGTTTGGCATAGCGGTCAGTGAGCAAAGTCTCTTCATTGTGATTCTTAAAAGCAGCACTTAAGCTATCGGTGCGATGATTCACAGGCACGCCACCACTACGCCAAAAAGCATTTTGTAGACCTGATGATAGCGACTCAAAGCTTTCACCGCCTAAGGTCACCTGTACGTATGTCCAGCCACTGTAGACTAAACGATAATGATAAAGCTTATGCTTGAACTCATCACCGCTCAACGTAATATTGAGCGTGTTCATCCAAGTGTAATCAGATATCCCCATCTCACCTGGAATATGACGCTGCAAGAAAATCACT
>DAOUSK010000107.1 GCA_030627265.1 Methylococcaceae bacterium | reverse complement strand
TTGGGGTAAGCAAGATTCACATATTCCAACCGCTGGCCGCGCTGAAATCCTGCAAAAGCTCAGCGCCACAGAACTGACTTTTACCTGGCATGAATTCAATGCGCAACATGCGTTTATGCGTGATGAAGGTGAGCGTTATGACGCGCAAACCGCAATGTTAGGTTATCAATTAGCGCTTAATTTATTTAGCAGAACCTTACGTTAATGCTTTAATTTTGCAACTGTCATTTATTTTGCGTAACAGCTTTCCATAGTCAATGAAGGCCAAAATTCAACTGGCTCTTACAAAAAAGAAGGTGAGCACTTATTTTACCCAAGCGCCTAAAAATAACAGCAATTAACCATATTAAGTGATATGCCATAGATACTTATGGCAGCATTACCATTAAAACCATTGTCACTAAATATCCGCAAGGTGCGCAAAAAATGCTGGCCTATGCTTTATTAGGCATAGAAATTCCATCAGGCCAGCGTTCATATAGTGTTGGTCTAGCAATTTTTAATGTAGCCACTCTCGCCAAAGTAGCCGCACTATTACCGGCCAATCAAGGCTTAATTGAACGCATTGTCACCATTACCGGTGATAATATTGCCCTCCCCGGAAATTACCTAGTCCCAATTGGCACCCCGCTAAAATTCTTATTAGACCCTGTCGGCTTTCAAGGAGAAGAAGCCAATCTTATTTTAGGCGGCCCAATGATGGGCATGGCAGTACGCTCATTAGATGTACCGACAACAAAAGCAACCGGCACGGTATTAATTCTGGATGAACGTGCAACCAAGCGTGACGACATATTGCCCTGCATAAAATGCTCGCGCTGCTTACAGGCTTGCCCTATTAACTTAAATCCTTCAGAACTAGGATTATTAGCAGCGCATCGACAGTATGATGTGATGGAAGAAAAGTATCAACTTAAAGACTGCTTTGAATGCGGCTGCTGTAGTTATGTCTGCCCTTCCAATATCCCCTTAGTTCAATATTTTAGAATTGCGAAAGCATTAAACCGCGAAAGGCATTTACAAAATGGCTAAAGCTGATTTAAAAATCACTATTCGCACCTCGCCATCTATTCGCAAAAAAAGAAAACATAAAAAGTGGTAATGCTGATTTTATATAACTAGAGGAATTAAAATCAAAGCATGAAATAGGCGCGCCCCTCACGCATGAAACGCTGAGACGTTCTGTCGCCATTGTTCATTCAGCTACGGAGCTGATTTATAATAACCCCTATTTCGCGGCCTACTTTAAAGGTAGATAGAGCAAGTTGGGGGTATTTAAATTACTTTAAACACAGAATTTTGAACGCTCTCGCCTAACATGACTAATGATGGTGCTCTCCTTCTAATGCCATTTGCTCTCCATTTGCCGAGTAAACGCCTGATGCATGCCCAACAAACCCTAAGTTAATCATTTTAAGTAAAAAGGGATCAGATTCATTATCCCCAATATCAGCATAATCAGTCACTCCATAATTTTGACGCTTAACAAACGTTGCTTTAATTTGTTCTTTATCAATCATTAATTCTTGCAGCTTCCATGTCACTAATGTTTTGCCTTGTGTATAGCTCATCTCTTTAGGCAAATTAAGTTGCGTTAACCACGCTAACTTAAACTTATTTTTAGCCGCATGATTAACATAATGATTTAACTCATCACAAGCATTGCCCGTTGTTTTTTCAAGCTGCATTTTTTTTATATCTGCCTCACTTATAATCTGATATTTAGCACTCCAATGCGTTTCACCTTTGCCATTATTAATATCGGCAGGCTGGTATTCAATGCCGCGTTTATATTCATCAAAATAACGATCGGGCTTAACTTGTCCGTTTGAAACCAAGCTCCAAATTTCAGTAATCTGCGTATCAATATTTTCATAAGCAACAGAATTGCCCATTCGCCAAACATTTAAATGCTCTTTATTAAGCAATTTACCGCTATCACTGTCTTTTATTTCAATGGTATATTTTCCCGCTATTTCCTTTGCATCATAATGACACTCAGCAATAATTACGGATGAACTCAACATCAAACACACACTTAAAAAAATCGTCTTCATATACTTTCTCCACAAAAAAATAGGGCGCAACTAATTAAAGCAACGCCCTATTATTTACTTATCAATACACCAATAGTTACTGAGGACTCACAATGGCATCAGCACTTTTTACTAAATTACCAGCAAAATCCATCACATGATAAATCATGCTTTGCTCATTAGTACCGTTCACCAAGTGAGACCCTGGGCCTGTAGCAAATACAGCCACATCTTCTCCTGAATGCGTTTCAGATGAACGTGGTACCAAGGTTTCTTGATGAAAGCCTGGTGATGTTGTATCTACCCCAGTTAAATCAACACGACCTGTTATTGGCTCTTCGTCATACACTACATCCGCATCCGTTTCTGCACCTAAATCACGAAAACCTCTACCATTCATATAACCTAGGGTTGTGTATGGAAGATTATCTTTTGCCAATGCAGGTTCTGTTTTACCAACACTAACCACCTTACCTAAAATAGGGTTACCACGCTTAGGATAACCAGCAATGGTAAATACATGACCATGATCTGCAGTAACAATAATAAGCGTCTCTGCTGGATTCGTATTATCTATCGCTTTTTGAACCGCTTTAGATAATTCAATCGTATCGCTTAGCGCATTAAAGGCATTACCTGCATGATGGGCATGATCAATACGACCCGCCTCAACCATTAGGAAAAAACCTTTCTCATTGTTATCTAATACTTTGATCGCTTTTTCAGTCATTGCACTTAATGATGGTTCACCTGCAATATCATTGGCTCTATCAGCTTCATATTGCATATGTGACTCATTAAACAAACCAAATACACGTTCAGTTGTTTCAGTATCAAGCGCATCAAAACCAGCTTGATCCATTACATACTGACCGTTAGGGTAAGCGGTTTCCCACTCTGCCGTTAAATCACGGCCATCAGTACGATCACCTTCAGCAGGACTCATTGCATCAGCACTATTAAACGCGGCATCTTTTGGTAGGAAATGACGACGACCACCACCCATAACCACTTCTAAGCCATCGATATCCAAACCAGAAAATTTTGCTTCTAAATTAGTTTCAAATTTAACTAATTGATCTGCAATATCTTTACAACCTGCTGCTATTGCATCATCAGGCATATCAGAAACATCTTCCCAGTTTCTATCCGCTGATTTAGCATAGGTTGCCGCCGGCGTTGCGTGAGTAATACGTGCTGTAGAAATAATACCTGTAGACATACCAGATATTTCTGCTAGTTCTAAAGCTGTTATTAACTCATTACCCGCAACAGTTGCGCATTTTCCGCGCTCTATCGCCTCATCGACACCAATCACACCTACATCTGTTTTCACACCTGACATCATTGCTGTCATCGTGCCTGCAGAATCTGGTGTTTGAGAATCAACGTTATAAGTTTTAGCCAAACCGACAGAAGGAAAAGATTCAAAGCTCAATTTATTTTCTTCACCACCATCAACTGAGTTTTTTTGCTGTCCATCTAAAATACGCGCTGCAGTAATGGTAGAAACCCCCATTCCATCACCAACAAATAGAATGATATTCTTTGCAACACCAGCAGTATTGACAAGACTTCTCACCTTTGAACGTACCGCAGTGGCATTTTCAATCGTCTCAAAGTGTGCACGTGTTGCTGTTACGCTATTATCACCCTCTGCAAACCAATCTGTTTGGCCGACTGCCGGTGTATTTGCATTAGTAATATCACTTCTTTCTAGCGCAGTAACAACGAGTGGTGCTGGTGCTGTAGTGCTATCATTACAGCCAACGATGCCTGCAATAGCAGCAGCAAGTAAAGTCATCTTAAGTTTATTATTCATGGCTCACTCCTTTTATTTAGTAACTAAGCCAAGGGCTTGATTAATCATGTGAAATATAACACTTTGCTCAATATTTCCTTGTGCAAAATAGCCACCAGGACCGGTTGCATGTAATGCAACATCTTCCCCTGCGTGAGTTTCTGAAGAAAGAGGGACTAAAGTTTCTTGATGAAAACCAACCGTTTCAGTATCAACTGCGCTTAAATCTATACGTCCTGCTAACGAATCTTCACTATAAACAGCATCCGCATCCGTTTCAGCCCCTAAATCACGAAAACCTTTACCATTCATATAACCCAACGTTGTATATGGAAGATCATCTGCTGCTAATGCCGGCTCAGTTTCACCTACACTCACCACTTTCCCTAAAATAGGATTGCCACGTTTTGGATAACCAGCAATAGTAAATACATGCCCATGATCTGCAGTCACAATAATTAATGTTTCTTCTGGGTTCGTATTATCAAGTGCAGCTTGTACCGCTTTAGATAATTCAATCGTATCACTTAGGGCATTTGATGCATTACCTGCATGATGCGCGTGATCTATACGACCAGATTCAACCATCAAGAAAAAGCCTTTATCATTGTTATCTAATACTTTGATCGCTTTTTCAGTCATTTGGCTTAATGAAGGCTCACCAGCAATATCTTTTGCTCTATTTGCTTCATACTGCATGTGTGATTCATTAAATAAACCAAAAATACGCTCTGTTGTTTCAGTATCAATCGCATCAAAACCAGTCTGATCAATAACATACTGACCGTTAGGATAAGCGACTTGCCACTCTGCCGTTAAATCACGACTATCAGTACGATCACCCTCAACAGAACTCACTGCGTCAGCACTATTAAAAGCTGCATCTTTTGGCAAGAAATGACGACGGCCGCCACCCATAACCACTTCTATGCCATTAACATCTGTGCCGCTAAATTTTGCTTCTAAATTAGTTTCAAAATTAACTAATTGATCGGCAATATCTTTACAACCCGCAGTTAGCTCAGTCTCTGGCATATCAGAAACATCTTCCCAGTTTCTCTCTGCTGATTTTGCATACGTTGCTGCAGGTGTTGCATGCGTAATACGTGCAGTACTCACTATACCTGTAGAAAGGCCGCCTATTTCCGCTAGCTCAAGCGCGGTCACTAACTCATTTCCTGCAACCGTACTACATTTACCTCGTTCAATATTTTCATTAACACCAATCACACCAACATCTGTTTTCACACCAGACATAATAGCGGTCATTGTCCCTGCTGAATCAGGTGTTTGTGAATCAACGTTATAAGTTTTAACTAAAGCTGTGTAAGGGAATTTTTCAAAGCTTAAATAATTCTCTTCACCTGGTTGCCCTGCTAATTGACCTTCACGAATACGTGATGCCGTTAACGTAGAAATCCCCATGCCGTCACCAAGAAATAAGATTACATTCTTAGCTTTACTAGATAGTTTTTGCGCTAATTTTTGACTAAGAATAGATTGTGCATCTGTATACCAATCATTCTGTAGTTGTTTATCAGGCACAGAACCTGCGTATGCACTAGAGACCACCGCAAATGCGGCAAATCCAGTCGCTAATTTCCTTGTAAATTTCATATATTTCGCTCCACGTTGAGCTATTAAAAGGTAAAAAAGTGAATGTAATGTCGTGTATCACTAAACAAAAGTAAATTACTCTTACGTACGAATAACTACTTAACGCACCGATACAAACGTGATCGATATTACATCGTATTTATGACAAGAAGGTGACACTCTTTCTCTTATTTTACTTTTTCTGGACAGAATAGATTGACCACTCTATATGACTGCCTGACCCTATAAAACATACTCTAATACCTTATATTCATTAATATATTTAACATACTAATAAAAGACCTAACCCGATTAAAGTAGACCCCGTTATTTGATAATGTGAAGTGCAACTCAGCCAACTATTATTTGCCTGAGTTTACATTTTGTAAGAATTTTTCTCTAATTAACAGAGCACGGTATGGTAAATTGAAGCTTACCTTTGCCGTTACTCTAGTTTTAGTCGCTCACTTATCTAAAAAATCGACTAAGCCGTGACTTTTCAGATTCAACCTTTTCTTGACCACTCATTTCCAGATTCAAAATGGGGCAAGAACTATCAATACTTGATGCTTATGCTTTTTCTAAAAGACCTTACCCTACGCCGTTTTTTCCCTATCGCTATTATTGCCTGCTTGATCATTGCGATTATCATTATTAAGTCACAACCCAAAATGGCACATGAATCTAGCGCAGGCTTAATCACACCCGTTAACGTTATTAAAGTAAAACCCTACGCGGTTAAGCCTGCAATCATTGGTTTTGGTACCGTTGAACCGGATATTTCACTAGCCTCTAAAGCAGAAGTATCGGGGAAAATTAGCTACGTACATCCACAATTGCGTAACGGAGCCCTTTTACAAAAAGGTACGGTTGTTATGCGTATTGACCCCGAAGATTATCAGTTAGCCTTACAACAAGCGCAAAGCAATGTCACCAGCAATCAAGCTAAAGTCAGGGAAATCGAACTACAGAAAAATAATGTCCACGCCGACCTCAAATTAGTGCAAAAAAAGCTAAAACTAGCACAAGTTGAATTAGCCCGCATAGAGTCCTTAGTTAAAAAACAATCCATTTCAAAATCGAGCCGCGATAATCAACAGTCCAGCGTTTTACGCTTACAACAAGAAGTGCAAAAGTTAAGAAGCCAGCTAAAAACTTTACCGCAGCAATTAGCCAGCGCTCAGGCAGCACTAGCTAATGCCCAATCGCTGGTAATAACGCAAGAATTAAATATTAAACGCACCGAAATTAAACTCCCCTTTAACGCCCGCATTTCCGAACGCGTGGTTGAGGAAAACCAATATATAGCCAAAGGTGCTTTATTATTTAGCGCGCAAACCACCGATAAAATTTTAATTAATGCACAGTTTTCCTTACAGCATTTCAGATCCTTAGCGGAAGGTTTTCGAGGCAATGAAGCCTTACTCAAAGAGGCTTTTTTATCGGGCTTTTCTAGCGATATTTTCCAGCAATTGGGTCTAACAGCAAAAGTCCGACTTGCTGATAATCAAACACCTTATTGGCCCGCGAATGTTGAGCGTATTAGCAGCCAGCTCGATCCTGTTACACGCACTTTAGGTATTGTCATCAGCGTTGATAACCCGTATCAAAATATTATTCCCGGCACAAAACCACCCTTAATGCAGGGTATGTACACCGAAATTCTGCTACAAGGTAAAGCCAAAACATTTTATGTCATTCCTCGTGATGCACTGCATGAAAATGAAATTTATATCGTCAATAAGGATGCTCAATTAAAGCGCCTAGCGGTTAAAAATCCACAAGTACAGGGCAAGATGGTGTTATTAACGCAAGGCTTACAGGCAGGCGAAACACTGATTGTATCGGATGTCTTTCCGGCGGTAAGCGGTATGCAAGTTAAAGCCACTAGCCAACTCAAACTGCAGCAAAGCATCGAAAGCTGGGCTCAGGAGCAATAATATGATTCGTTAT
>DAOUSK010000182.1 GCA_030627265.1 Methylococcaceae bacterium | reverse complement strand
ATTTTGGCCTCTGATAAGGGTAAATATTCACCGTTTAAATATACTTTTTTATTTTCCATTATTCGATGTTATTAGCATTAAAGCTGAATCATAAGCACGTTGAAAAAAAGATCCCGCTGCAACTGAAGTTAAAGCAATTAAAGGCTTAGAGCTAACAATTTTATTGCGCAAAGTCACATTAACAGAGCCTAAACGATCACCTTTTAGTACCGGTGCCATAATTTTATAATCTAAATCTATCGAGGCTTTCATCTCGTCATAATGCCGTCTAGAAATGGTTACAAATAAGTCTTCAGCTAAGCCTAACTCAGCAATTTCCGTTGCACCTTTCCAAACACGAGGCGAGGCTAAGACTGTATTTGCATCATAGAGTTTATGTGTTTCAAAAAAGCGAAAACCATAATTTAATAATGTCTGACTTTCATTAGCGCGAGCACTTTTACTTTTTGTCCCTAAAACAACTGAAACTAAGCGCATTTTTTGTCTTTTTGCTGAAGCAATCAAACAATACCCTGCTTCTTCCGTATGTCCAGTTTTAACGCCATCAACAGATTCGTCGCGCCACAATAAAGTATTTCTATTTTTTTGGGTAATATTGTTAAAGGTAAATTCTTTTACGGCATCCCATTTATAGTACTCGGGAAAGTCACGAATAACGGCGCGTGTTAATTTTGCTAAATCACGTGCTGTTGTGTAATGCTGGTTTGGTACTGGTAAGCCTGTTGCATTCATAAAATGCGTACTATTCATACCCAGTCTGCGTGCTTCTTCATTCATCATTTCAGCAAAGGCTTGTTCATTACCCGCAATATGTTCGGCAACAGCAACACTTGCATCATTGCCTGATTGAATAATAATACCCTGCAATAAATTTTCAATAGTGATGCGTTTATTCACTTCAATAAACATCTTAGAACCTTGTGTACGCCAAGCTTTTTCACTCACTCTGACTTTTTCATCTAAGCTTAATCGCCCTGCTTTTAGTTCCGTAAATGCAACGTAAGCCGTCATTACTTTTGTTAAGCTAGCAGGAGGCAAAACTTTATCTGCATTTTTTTCTGCCAAGATTCGTCCACTATCGAAATCTTGTAGGATATAACTACTCGCCGCAACCCTTGGCGGCGCGGGGGTAACAATCTTCCCTGAGAATTCTGCTTGAAGATAGGGCGAAAGCGCTAAAAATAGTAAAAATGTAATTATTTTTTTAGAAGACATGAATGATTTCTATGTTTTATGGGCAAATTTAATTTGCTTTAACGGAATAGGAAGTATGCAATTATTCGGATATAAACTGCGTTCGTGTAATTGCGATACTGTTTAATTTTTGAGTGATTTCATCCGCTTCGGTAACCGATGAAATAGGTCCAACTTGCACTCGATATAATGTTTTATCAGAAGTCTCTTGTTTTTTAATCCGACTGGCCGTTAGTGAGATTTCTTCTGCTAGCCTTTGCTGTAATTTAGCGGCATTAGCCCGATCAGAAAAGGCACCAATTTGTATATAAACTTGTTTAGCTAGGGCTAAGGAAGCACCCATTTCACCAGGGTGTACTGCTGTCACTTCAACAAATCCTGTCCCCGCCGTCTCTATCCCTAGCTTAACAGCCGCGATGTAAGATAAATCAATGATTCTATGCTCATGAAAAGGTCCACGATCATTAATTTTAACAACAATACTCGCTTGATTATCTAAATTAGTGACTCGGGCATAACTCGGAATAGGTAAGGTTTTATGCGCCGCTGTCATAGCGAACATATCATAATCTTCACCTGTTGCGGTCTTCTTTTGGTGAAACTTAGTCCCATACCACGAGGCAATACCTTGCTGTTGATAGCCTTTATTGGTTTTTAAAACCTTATATTCTTTGCCTAAAACGGTATAAGAAACTGGATTTATACTCGGTGACCAAGGTTCGTACTGTGGTATTGCGTCAGAAATTCCAGAAAAATCCAGAGGGACTTCACTTTTATCGGGCCGCCCATCTAACTCTTCTGCAACACTTAGCTCTTGCCGTTCTTGAGTAATACTACAGCTAAGCAGTAATAGACTTAACAATAATAAAAAAGATTTATTCATGTACTCATTTGCTCTCTATGCTTTTATGTACTTCTTTAATCGCTTCACTTAATTGGAAAACAGCAAGTGCATAAAGTGCACTATGATTGTAACGAGTAATCACATAAAAATTGCTTAGTCCTATCCATAAGTCATCACTAGATTCTTGTTCAAAGCTCAATAATTTTAAAGGCTCTTTTGCCTCTAATGTCGGTAAGCTAACTTTCAATTGACTGAGTTCTTTTGCCGTTATGTCTGGTTTTAACCCTTTCGTCAGCGCTTTTTTATACTGCGTACCTTCGGCTTTTACAGGATATGCAACAGACTTACCTGCTTGCCAGTGATGCCTACTAAAATAATTTGCAACACTTGCGATGGTATCAGCAGGGTTTTTCCAAATATCTCTCTTGCCATCGCCTTCAAAGTCAGCGGCATAATGGCGGTAACTGCTCGGCATAAACTGAGGCAAACCCATTGCCCCCGCATAAGAGCCAACAGGCTCTAAAGGGTTCAGTTTTTCTTCACGACATAAAATTAAGAAATTCTCTAGTT
>DAOUSK010000083.1 GCA_030627265.1 Methylococcaceae bacterium | reverse complement strand
TTACCTTAAAGCAACGCTGGCCGGTACGTAAAGCTTTACCACAGCACTTATTAAAACAAAATATAGCGCAACGAAAATATCCTCATGAGCCATTGATTACTCACTTACGTTTGATCGATAGTTTTTTTCCGATTGCCAAGGGAGGAATGGGCTGCATACCGGGGCCATTTGGTGCAGGTAAAACAGTCTTACAGAATTTAATTTCTCGTAATTCAGATGTTGATATTGTGATTATTGTCGCTTGTGGTGAGCGTGCAGGTGAAGTGGTTGAAACCATTACCGAATTTCCGCAATTAAAAGATGCGCAAGGTAAAACCTTGATGGATCGTACTATTATTATTTGTAATACCTCATCGATGCCGGTTGCCGCGAGAGAGGCCTCAATTTATACAGGAATTACTTTAGGTGAGTATTACCGGCAAATGGGCTTAAGTGTTTTAATTATTGCCGACTCTACCTCGCGTTGGGCGCAAGCAATGCGTGAAACATCAGGACGGTTAGAGGAAATACCGGGTGAAGAAGCTTTTCCTGCTTACTTAGATTCTGCTATCAAAGGAATTTATGAGCGTGCGGGTGTTATTCAAACAGCCGATAATAGTGAAGGGAACCTAACAATGATTGGCACGGTTTCTCCGGCGGGAGGAAATTTTGAAGAGCCGGTGACACAATCGACCTTAGGAACAGTAAAAACCTTTTTAGGCTTAAGTGCTGATCGTGCTTACAAACGATTTTACCCGGCTGTCGACCCGTTATTATCTTGGTCACGTTATTTAGAGCAATTAAAACCTTGGTATAAGGAACATCTTTCTGAAGGCTGGATGGAAAAAATACAGCAATTATTAAGTTTGTTAAAAAAAGGTGATGATATTTTACAAATGATTCAGGTGACAGGGGAAGAAGGTGTCACTATTGAGGATTTTATTATTTATCAACAATCGCTCTTTTTAGATAATGTCTATTTACAGCAAGATGCTTTTGATGCTGTTGATGTCGCAGTGCCATTAGCTAGACAAGAGGCTAGCTTAACCTTGATTGTTGAGTTGTTGAGTGAAGAGTATGCATTTTCTGATAAAGATGCAGTACGCCGCTATTTTACTAAGTTGACAGGTTTATTTAAAAATTTAAATTACTCAGCTAGCCATTCGAAAGATTATGAGATGTATTTAGACAAAATAAGAAATTTAAAAATGGAAAGTTAACTTAGAATTGAATATATTTTTTCCATGGCTCGTTGAAATATCATTATTTATTCGATGAGATATAAAGCATCATGTTTTTTTAAGATGGCCGTATAAGTGCCATCTTTTTTCATGGCTTCCAAAGCTGTATTAAATTGGCTAATAATTTCAGCGTGTTTAGGGTTAGCTTTACTAACAGCAATATGTACGTTTTTGATTGAAAGAGCTTGGGGCAACAATTCTAAAGTAGACTCACTGCCTTTCATGTAAGTATTAATTTCATAGTGAATTTTTCTGATATCAGCTAAAGTGATATCGACCTTATTTTGCTTTAAAAAGATAAGGTTTTGAATTAAGTGATTTTGGGGCAGTTTTAATATTTTTCTCGAATGAGTGAAATCATCATGGTAAATATAGCCTTTGAGCGTGCCGACAATCAAACCATTTAAATCGCTAAGTTGATTAAATTGAATATGATCATCTGATTTTCGTTTGATAAATTTTATTTCATGAAAAAGATAGGGTTTGCTAAAAACAAAGTCTTTTTCACGCTCAGTATTTTTCCAAATAGAGCCGATAACGTCATAAATGCCAATTAAGCCACCTTCGTATGCGCGTGGCCATGTTTCAAAAATAATAGTCGGTTTAATTCCAGCACGCTTAAAAGCGGTGCTGACAATATCAATTGATAAACCTTGATTGAGTAATTGATTCCCCGTATAAGGCGCCTCATCTTTAACCACAATAGTGAGCGCGGAAGCGAGTGGCGATAATGTCAATAACAGCAGTAAAAGATTAAGTTGTTTCATAATAATTAGGCTTCATCTTAGGAAAACTCTTTTAGGGCTATTTCTGTTGCTGCGGCATAGTTAATTTTACCTGCGGCTAAGATAGGTAGGGCCTCTACATGAATGAATTTTTTGGGTAGCGCTATACTGGAAAAGCCGGATGAATTTTTGTTGATTTCTTTATTAGATAGGTTCGGACGTGTACTTAAAAGAACCAGCTGTTCGCCTTTTCTATCATCAGGAATACTGACAACAAGATGCTCAGAATCAGGCCAGATACTAATTAGGTGTTGCTCAATAGCGGCTAGTGAAATCATCTCCCCACTGATTTTGGCAAATCGCTTGCTGCGCCCACGAATGGAAACATAGCCTTCATCATCTATATTGACGATATCGCCAGTGTCGTACCAGCCTTCACCATAGATAGATTTAGGGGGAACTAATTTGCCAGGGTTTTTGGCTAATAAGTAACCTTGCATAATATTTTTCCCATAAAGGTGCAGTTGACCTGCATCTTCAATGCCTGGAATATGTTCTAATTTGTATTGCATGTTGGGTAGCAAGCGGCCAACAGTGCCTTTTTTAAAGTGCATTGGGGTATTGACGGCAGCGACAGGGCTGGTTTCAGTAGCGCCATAGCCTTCATAAATACGGATACCAAATTTATCAGACCATAATTGACGGGTGTTCTCATTGAGTTTTTCAGCGCCTGCAACAACATAACGTAAGCTATAAAAATCATAGGCGTGGGCTTTGTTACCATACGCAGCAAGAAAAGTATTAGTGCCAAAGATAACCGTCGCACCAATTTCATAAGCCATTTCAGGAATAATGCTGTAATGCAGAGGGGAAGGACAAAAGAAGCTAGTCATACCCTTCATAATGGGCAGCATTGTGCCGACGGTAAAACCAAAGGAATGAAACATGGGTAAAAAATTAAGCACAACATCTTGTGGATTAAAGTCAATGCGCGCTAAGACTTGTTGGTGATTAGCAAGAATGTTGCTATGGGACAGTACCACACCTTTAGGTGAGCCTTCAGAGCCAGAAGTAAATAAAACCACGGCTGAGCTATCAGGAGAGACGTTTAATCGTGGGTACCAAAAATTGACAGTTTTAGCTTGCATAAGAGCGGTTAATTTACCAATAGTTGATATGTTGGCTGCAATATCTTCTAAATAAATTAAATTAACACTTTCTGCGAGTTGCTTGGCATCTTTTTCAAATTTCCCTAACTCAATAAAACGGCGAGAAGTGAGCACTGTTTTTATTTTTGCAGTATGGCAGGCTGAACTCATGCCGGACGCGCCGGTACTGTAATTAAGCATAGCGGGAACACGGCCATAAAGCTGTAGACCCAGAACAACATTTAAGGTTTTAGTGCTATTAGGTAAATAAACACCAATATTTTCATTCGGTGTGGATATTTTTTTCAGTGCATTGGCGATTGCGATGGTACGGGTAATAATGGTGTTATAAGAAAGGGGGGTGCGTTCCGTATCTTCAGCAACCGTATGTTTGCCACCATGAATTTTTTTGGCCTCTAAAAGAGCAGAAAAAAGAGTTTGTTGGTAGTGGCTGGTATTAAACATCATCTCTGTCATGATGTCTGCTAATACGGTGCCGCTAGCATGGCGCCGCTTTTTGCCAGTTAGTTCTTTGGCAATGGATAGCTGGGTTGGAGGGAGGATGCTGAGGGTTATTTTAGGAAATAAACGTAATTTTACTATTTTCTGTAAGCGTGAAAATGGTGTGTATTCAGCCCCATCGATGCGAATAGGCAGCAATGTTGCGCCTGATTTATCAGCCACCATACCGGTACCATCATAAATTTTCATCAAGGAGCCTGTGACGGTAATACGCCCTTCAGGAAAAATAACAGTTTTACTATTAGTGTCTTTTAAATGATGAATGAGATCCTTTAATTGCATGGGGTGAGTCGGATCTAATGGGAAAACATTAGATAAAGCTAAAAAGGGCTTTAACCACCAGCGTTCTGCAATATGGGTATTAATAGCAAAAGTAATAGCATCAGGTAAAAAAATACTCAGCAATAAGGGGTCTAAAAAAGAACTGTGATTGGAAATAATCAGGACTCGATCGCCTGCTTTTTTATAATTTTCAAGTCCTTTTACTTCAACTTTGTAGAGTAACTTGAGGATACAGCGAAAAATGATTTTTAACATAGTAAAAGCCGAGTTATTTAGGGATAGATTATTTGAGTATATTGGCGAATCTTAGAAAAATGAGCGAATAAAAAGGGCGGTAAAAAATTAACGCCCTTTTTATTTAGTCGATAATACTAGTCTTTATTGGTCGGCTTGCATAATGCAAACAAATATAGATAAAAAATTGTAAACCAAAAATTAGGGTAGCGATGAGTAGGTGAATAGGCTGTACTACAGGTGGAATCCCTAAGCGATCTAAAGCCATGCCAGCTAAAATAGCGGTAACAATAAGCCCTATTAAGCTATAGGCTAATTTTAATAGTAGGTTGCCTTTATCGACCGATTGGTGAATTTTCCAGACCATCCATAGGTTAATAAAAAGAATAAGGGATGAAAATGAGCGATGCACATAAAAAATGATTGGAAAGCTGCTACGCCAATACTCTCTATCAAGATAATCATGTTGTAAAGCAATGACATCGACGGCTTCTCTTACTTGTGTTCCCATAGCAACCTGCAATAGAGTCATTGCCATTGCAGTAATCAGCACTTTTTTAAAGTGTTTAGGTAATTGGGAAGTGTCAATATTTTGTAAAGAAAATTGCTGTGAGCGTGCGATGGTATAGATAAGTAAGGCGACTATAAATAGCGCCAATAACATGTGTGCCGTAATCATTAAGGGGTGTAGATGGGATTTTACGACCATTGCACCCAGCCATCCTTGAAAACTCACTAATAAAAAGACAGTAAGGGATAAGTAAAAGACTGCTTTATCTGTTTTTAAGTAAGCGCGGGATGCCCAAAGCGTTAGCATAATAAGAATACCGATTGTCACACCTGTCAGCCGGTTAAGGTATTCAGTCCATGTTTTGATGACATTGAAGTCGGTATTGGCATAGCCCACCGCATAAATTTCATGATAATTTTCAGGTAACTCTGCTTCACTGGTAGGAGGAATAAGCTGCCCAAAGCAGGTAGGCCAATCAGGGCAGCCCATGCCAGACCCTGATGCACGGACAATGCCGCCGACCAAAATCACAAAATAGACAGCAAAAATAGTGAGAGTTCCTAAGCGTCTAAAGCGCTGCATTGTTTTAATGTTCATTATAAGGATAAGCTGGATTGAGTTTGTTTGATGGTTTCTGACACCCCATTGATTTCTAATATTTCAGTTTCAGAAGAAAAACCGAGTTTATGAAAAGAAATGAGATTATCACGATTGGTATCATTGGCTGGGTGTTGGGTTCTTGCAATGCTTTGAAAAAATGCAACTTGTATGAGATCAACGTAAGTAGCAGGTAAGTTAATATCACTATTGTAAGTAATATTATTATATTCAGAAGGGACTGCTTTAAGATCACTGGGAACGCGCCAAGAATTCATAATAATTTTTGCAACGGGGCGATGTGCTTTTTCCAGTAATTTTTCAAGTCGTGCTGGGTGATCCCTGAATTCGGGAATATCTTCGATTAAGGCTAAAATGGGGAGTTTTCCAATTTGATGCATTAGGCCTGCAAGCATTGCCGAATCAGCGGATAAATGAGGCGTAAAGACAGATAATGCACGACTAATTGAAGCAACATTAATACTGTCTAGCCAGATTTTTTTAAAGTATTTTTCTAATACTTTTGATTGTGTTGTATATAGTTGGCGCATTGCAAGGCTAGTGACCAAGGTGCGAATGGTATTATTACCTAATCGCGAAATAGCTAGTTGTATGCTTGTTATTTCGGTTTTTCCACTGTATAGCGGACTATTAACAACTTGAATGAGGCGAGCAGATATAACGGCATCTGTGGTAATAATATTGGCAATATCTTGAGCTGAAGCGTCCCCGTGGTTAACTGCCTCACGTACTTTTAGAGCAACATTAGGTAAAGAAGGTAAAACTAAACGGTTACTATTAAGCTCTTTTTGGACATGAATAAGGAAGTCGTTAATACTTTTGAATTGCATAGTGACCTTTGGAGTAGTTAAAAGATTTTACCGTGCAAACGAAATCAAGCTAAGCTTTTTTTAGCCGCTTTTATTTTATCAGGAATGCCCTTGATTTCTAAAACTTCAATGTCTGGAGAAAAGCCTAGTTTATTAAATGAAGATAGCTTGCTCCAATCAATGTCATTAGTTAAAGGCTCAACTTTAGTGATATGTTGAAAAAAAGCAACTTGGACAATATCAACGTAAGAAGGAGGGGTATCTTCCCCGCTGTCATAATTAATATTGTTATATTCAGAGGCGACTAATTTAAGTTCATCAGGGAAATTCCAATTATCCATAATAATCTTAGCAATTGGCTGATGTGCTTTATCCAGTAATTTTTTCAACCGAGCAGGGTTATCCCTAAATTCAGGAATATCTTCAATTAAGACTAAGATAGGTAATTTACCTATTTGATGCAACAAGCCAGCTAACATTGCTTCATCAGCATCTAGGTGGGGCGTGAAGGTTGCAAATGCTCGGCTAATAGAGGCAACCTCAATACTCTGTTCCCAGATTTTTTTAAAATGAGTTTCTAATGTTTTAGATTTTAAAGTGTATAGCTGGCGCAGCGCAATGCTCGTTACTAAAGTACAAATAGTATTATTGCCTAATCGAGAAATAGCACGCTGTATGCTTTTTATTTCTGATGTACCGCTGTACAGGGGGCTATTCGCAATTTGAATAAGGCGTGCTGCAATAACGGCATCGGTACTGATAATCGCTGCAATTTCTGTCGCAGAGGCATCTCCCGTATTGACCACTTCGCGCACTTTCATTGCAACATCAGGCAAAGAAGGTAACTCTAGGTGATTATTTTGTATTTCTTTATAAATGTGGTCAAGAAAGTCATTAACAGTTTTAAATTGCATGATAAATTTGTAGTATTAGAGTTAGGAGAACTTAAAAAAGACTTTCTTTGGCTAGCTCAATTTCATCAGAAATGCCTTCTATCTCAAGAATTTCTGAATCGGAAGATAAACCTAATTTATTAAATGCATCAACAGTGGAAACATCAACCCTACAAGCTGGGTGGTCGGTTCCAACGATGCTTTGTAAAAAAGCGACCTGAACAACATCAACATAAGTGGCAGGGCCATCTAATGTATGGGAAAAATTAGTATATTGTGAAGCGACAAGCTTAAGTTCATCAGGGAAATTCCAAGTATCCATGATGATTTTTCCAATAAGGGGATGGGCTTTTTCTAATAATTTAGCTAAGCGTGTAGGGCTATCTCTAAATTCGGGGATATTTTCTACTAACATTAAAATAGGCAACTTACCTATTTGGTGTAGAAGTCCAGCTAACATAGCTTCGTCAGGATTTAGGTGAGGAGTAAAGCTTGATAGTGCACGACTAATTGCCGAAACATTGATACTTTCTTCCCAAATTGTTTTGAAATGAGATTCCAATAGTTTTGAAGAAGGTGTGTACATTTGCTGCATAACAAAGCTAGTGACTAAAGAGCGGATCGTATCACTCCCTAAGCGGGAAACAGCAAGTTGGATGTTTTTTATTTCTGCATTTCCCTTATAGAGAGGGCTATTGGCCACTTGAATAATACGTGCTGATAACACGGCATCAGTGACAATGATAGCAGCAAGCTCTTGTGCAGAAGCATCCTCTTTATTAATGGTAGCACGTACCTTAATGGCAATATCAGGTAAGGTTGGTAATATCAGGCGATTATTGTCTAGCTCCTCTTGAACATGCACAAGAAAATCATTAACACTATTAAATTGCATAGGAGTATTGAGGTTAAGCGAAATTAGTCTATCTATTATATACGTCAGTAAAGCTTAGGTGTACTTTTCTGCTGCAGGCTTAAATGAGAGTGATCTCATCATAATGTTCATTATTTAGCTGTAAATTCTTTGCTGTCGTTGGCTGTTCTTTTAAAACAACCAGTAAAAGTGTAGATTTTTCTTGTTGAGAACTGGATATAACTGTGCCTATGATTGTATTTTTATCTGCTTGCTCTGTGATTGGGCAGGCACTAGGAATTACCACCTTGGCGCTACAACTTCCTATCAACATAACACGTTTATTTTTTCCTAAATAATGTGTGCGTGCAACCACTTCTTGTCCTGTATAGCAGCCTTTTTCAAAGCTGACTGCTCCTAATGTATCAAGACTTATCATTTGTGGAACAAATAGTTCTGTTGTACTTACATTAAGCCAAGGAATTCCCGCTAAAATATCTAAGCCACACCATGCATTAGGGCTAATTAATTGCACGGATTTGTTTAGCGTTAAGTCAGAAAAAAATTGTTGGCAGGTTTGGGTATCAGCAATAAATAAACAACGCTTATCTTCAGTCAAATAAGGGTAAAGGTTTGCTTGTGTTTCTGCTGGGTAGTTATATAAACCTAAGATGCAGTGAGTTTCAGATTGATTTGTTAAAGTCACATCAGAGCGCATAATATACATTTGTAATTTCTTTTTCACAGTCTCTATTAAGTCGACCGATAAAATCAAATGAAAAATATTGTCAGATTTTTTTATAATAACAAAGCTAGTAATTGTGCGCCCTTTAGCATTGCAATACGCACCCAGTTGAGTTGTGTTATCTTCTAGTAAATTGATATCACAAGTGGTCTGGCCTTGTAAAAAAGTAGCGGCATCAGAGCCTGATACCGCTAAAATACCCAATTGATTTAACGAGCAAAGGCTGAGAGCATTGTCATCTAAAATGCTTGCTGAAAATTTTTGCGTTTGTATAAATGCATTCCACTGTTCGTTCATTTGTTTAGCCTTCTTCAATTGTAATCCAGTTACCAATATCTGCATTCATACCTTCACCGTCCGGTTTGCCATCAGCCCCATAAGAAAAAAGATCAAAAGCCCCTGTTTCAGAATGCTCACCAGGATTTAAATAAAGATACTCATTTCCCCATGGATCTTGTGGGCGGCGGCCTAAATATTTTGGAGACAAAATTTCTAAGCCTTCTTCCGTTGTTGGGTATTTAAATTTATCTAATTTATACAAATCTAAAGCGGATTCGATGGCGCGAATATCTTGTTTTGCTTTAGTTAAGCGAGCAGTATCAGGCTTATCCATTATTTGAGGCATCACCACAGAGGCTAAAATACCTAAAATTACCACAACCACCATAATTTCAATAAGTGTAAAGCCGGATTGGTTTTTTTTCATAAGATTAGCCTGCAAGATCATTAAGGTTAAAAATAGGCAGCATAATAGCTAAAACAATTGTTAGCACAATGCCGCCCATGGATAAAAGAAGTAAGGGTTCTAAAAGTGTCAGAAAGCTAGAAATCCAGCGCTCTAATTCACGTTCTTGTGTTTCTGCTGCTTTTTCAAGCATTGCATCGAGTTGGCCGCTTGATTCACCGCTAGCGATCAGGTGAATAGTGAGAGGAGGGAAGCCAATACCGCGTTTTAAAGCATGAGATAAACTGCTACCTTCGCGAATTTCTTGAGTAGCTTGTTCAATTGTATTATGCATAGGAATATTGGTAATGACTTTGGATGCAATATTCAGAGCTGTTAACATGGGAACGCCGCTAACCAATAGGGTGCTGAGTGTTCTACATAGTTTTGCGCTATTCAATGTGCGAATAAGTGGTGAAACCAAGGGGACTTTAAGTAAAAATAAATGCCATTTTTTTTTGATTGCAGGTTTTTGTAATAAGCTATAACAAGCGATAAAAACAATGAATAAACCAATAGCAATAAAGTGTCCTTGGTTTTGTAGTAGTTCGCTAATGAAGATAAGTTTTTGCGTTAGGGGTGGCAGGTCTTGATCCATGCTATCAAAGACATGAATAATTTGCGGTACAACAAAGGTTAATAAACCAACGACAACAAGAATGGCAACAATTGAAAGAATAAGCGGATATAGCATTGCGCCTAATATTTTCTGACGTAATTGTTGGCTGCGTTCAACATGGTCAGCTAAGCGCTCAAGCACCATAGCAAGGTCGCCTGATTCTTCACCCGCAGACACAGTTGCAATAAAATCTTTAGGAAAAACACGAGGGAAAGCTTGCATTGAGGTCGCTAAAGGTTTTCCGGTTAGTACATCAGAGCGGACGGCAATTAATATCACCTTTATTTTTTGGCTTTCGCTTTGGTCGGCAACCGCTTGTAATGACTCTTCTAGGGGTAAAGAGGCGCGCACTAAGGTGGCTAATTGGCGCGTTAATAAAGAGAGTTCTGAAGCACTTAATGTGGGTGCAAAGAG
>DAOUSK010000109.1 GCA_030627265.1 Methylococcaceae bacterium | reverse complement strand
TTCGCTCAAAAAGAAGAGTGGCTCAACTGATATTTTCGTAAAATAAATCAGCGATGATTTATCGTGTCATATAAATCCATAATTTGTTTTGCCAGAGCATCGTCGGTTGAATATAAAACCCCTCGGTGATTCATAAAAGTAGAATCTGCTCGATTTAAATCTAACGCTTGCCCGAATATATCGCTAACAACGGCTCCCATTTCATTAAATATACAAGTCGATGCAGAAAAATCCCATAAGCCACCGCCGCCCGCATGTGCGATAGGGAATTTAAAATAACAGGCAGGTGAGTTTTCTAATACCCAACAAGCATTCATGGCGGCACCGCCTTGTTGGATGATTTCTACATCACGATAATTGAATTGTTTAGCAATCTGCTTAAGCTGAAGCAGTACTTCTTGATAGTGAGGGTGTTTAGTAAAACTACGGTCTGAAATAAAATGCAGTGAGGGGTTTATTTGCTTATTTTCCGATAACAACCAAGGCTCGCCATTTCGAAAAGCTCCGGCTCCTTTCACGGCATGATAAAGCATATTCTTCACGGGGTCATAGATCACACCAATATAAGGCATGCCCTCGCGAGATACTAAAGCAATAGAAACTGCATAGCCATGCTTGCCTTCAATAAAAGGCAAAGTGCCATCTAAAGGGTCGATGCACCAGAAAAAGTCTTTTTCTAGTCGCTGTAAATCATCAGGACTTTCTTCACTAAGTAGGGCTAAATCAAATATCTCACAGCTAGCTTGTAAATTTTGTAAGATAACGGCCTGACATAGGTGGTCAACTTCGGTAACGACTTGAGAGGCTAAACTAATACCCGCCTCTTTCTTGTTGATGGTTAATGTCTCACGAGGAAAATGAGTAATGACCTGTCCTGCTTGTAGAGCCGCAGAGATAGCACATTGGCTAAGTAAATATAAATCGTTGCTATTAAGTTGCATGACTGTAATTAAGCCTATTGTTTATTATCCAATTGAGTAATAACTTCACGCGATAAACGTTCGCTATAGCTGTTTATTTTCCAATGATCTGGGCTCCAGCCTTTGATAAAACGATGAAAGTCAGTCCATGCGAAAGGGTATAACGCTCGCCAATCAAGATCAAGTGCATCGACCGGAAAATGAGGGTCTCGATTTAGCAGTGCGTCCCTGAGTTGCTGAAAATAATAATCAAGCAATTTTGCCTCTTGTTGCTGGCATTGATCTTCATTAAGACAGCTGCCGATAAAGTAAGCAACATCTTTCATGCCGCAACCACCACCCACATATTGAAAATCCACGGCAGCAGCCTGTTTGCTATCTTTAGAAAAGCAAAAATTTGCTAACTTAGCGTCGCCATGAACAAAGGTCTGAAAGGGACTTAGGCGTAACTTTTTATCAATCTCTTGAGCATGTTTTTTAAGTGGCTTATCTTGTAAAGCTTGTAATTCATCAGGCCGTGTCTCTAAATGCCAATAAGTTCCAACTTCCCACAGTTTATCAGCTTGCTTGCCCATAAAAGTGGCATGAAAATTTGCTAGCCAAAATAAGCAGGCTTTCATTTCAATCATTGATACCTGTGATTTACGAACAGGAAATCCAGAGTCATCCAAATCCTCTAATAGCATAAACATTTCATCTTGCCGAGACTCAACGGCCAAACAAAGAGGTACTCGACAGTTGGCAGAGCACAGAGAGCTCCAGTGCTGATACCAAGCCATTTCCACATGATAGGACTTAATTTTGCGCTGATGTGATAAATCCGTATTCCAGCCACGCGGGTGATGATTTTGATCCGGCAAGCGTACATGCTTAATGACAACGCTTTTAAATGAGCCGCCTTCTAAGCCATAACGCACAATCTCGCCATAACCACTCCATAGGCTTTGAATGCTTTCGATTTTAAACAGCGATGTTGCATCGGTTGCTTTGAGAATTATTGCTTGAAAGTGTGGGTTCATTACTCAGGTATATTTGCGCTATTAATGACTGATGATTCGTCTGGGGTAAATTCAAATAAATCGCAGAAGAATTATTCAAAAAATAAATCTAACGCCCGTACGATTGGAATTCAAGTAACTATAGGTATCTTAACGGGTACTCATTTATATCCAAGCTTCTGCTCAAAGGCAGATATTGATTCTTTAATATCATCTAAATAGACCTGCCAACTTTCTAGCTCTTTGCTGTTAACGTGCTCAGTATTCAGCTCTTTCAATGCTCCGCCTAGATTATTCGCCAGGTTCATTGCTGATCGGTGGCTCTTTTTTATAGCAACAGCTTGCTCATCTATTGATGATTCAACAGGGGCGGCAGATGCTTTTACTACTTCTTTAATAATGCTGGTGGTTACTGGTTTATCTTCGGCTTTAGCGACAACGGCCACCTTATCAAGTATGGCAAAGCGCTCTCCTTTCGGCGCTTTAGCTAAAGCGACTAATTGTGGGGTGCTGATTTCGGCTAAAGCAGATGTGGTAAAGAAGGGATTGGCCGGTGTAGCGACCAAAGAATTAGCTGTGTCTATTGTATTTACTTTTTCAGTTTCTAAGTTAGCGTCTAGAGGGGCGATAGAATGCACAAGCTTTTCTGCTGAACCTATGTTTTCATGTATATCCGCCGTTTCGAGAGTTTTTAGATGATTTGTCATTCCCGTTAATAATTCTAACTGCACCTCGCCAGCAAGGGCTAATTCATTAAGTCGCGATTTTTTTAGATTTAGAGTGCTTTCACCCCACGCGTAATACGAATCGAAACCAAGAACAGTATAGGCGCTAGTGTCTCGCATTGTGTGGCAAGCGATAATAGCCTTATCTTGGCCCATCTTTAGTTGAGTAAGGCCCTCTTTAGCTTGTTGCTCTAATTCTTTAGCACGGCCTAATGTGGGCATTTGGTTGATTATTTCATTGCTCATTAATTATTTTTGCCTTCTTTAGGGTTATAAAAATATTATATTTTCTTACGGCCATTTTTCTTGCTGGTTGCTAGGGGGGATACCAATCTTAATAGGGTTACACCTTAGCCTTAGTGCGTATTATGTTAGCATTTTTGTTAAGGTTTCGCGCAAGGATGGGTAGCGTATCTTTTGCGAAATCCATTAATCTCATGCCAAATTTCCTGTGTTAATTTAAAAATACCGCCTCAATTTAATCAACCAATTTATGGACTGAATATTAAAAAAGAGCGAATGGGGCAGGTTCTTTTTCCTCAGCAATGATTTCAGGTAATTTAAAACCTTACAAAGTAAGGCGATCAAAACAATACCAAGTAGTAGCGTAACTGTATCGACAAAATGGGGATAAGTCATCCATGTTAGTCAAGTAAGAAAAGTCATTAAGCTATGTTGTTTTCTTCCATCAACAAAGAAACCCAGCTCAATGAAGCTAAATAGTACGTTCCATAAAATACCCTCCCCCCCTCAAGCTAGGGTATTGTATTTTTATTTTTAAACTATTAGAATTCAATATTCTAGGTTTTAAAACCCCTTGAAGTTAAAAGGGTTTTTGTCAGGTAATTTTTTTATAAAGGTTTTGGTATGAAAAATAATATTCGTAGTTTAACGGTAGCTGGTATTTTGTTGGGTTCTTCGGCTGTTTATGCCGCACCTAATAATGATTGTAAAGACTTGCCCTCTCATGCTGAACTTGAAACAGCCTTAACAACAGCCGTATCCTCCACAAATGGAGGGTTGGATTTTGATATGTGGGCGACCGTTGTTAACCGATATGGTGCTGTATGCGCAATTGTTAAGGCGGTTAATTCAGCAACTAATAATTCTGAGCCTGATCCATGGCCTGGAAGCCGTGTAATTTCAGCGCAAAAAGCTAATACGGCAAATTCTTTTAGTAGTAGGCAAGTTTCCTGGTCTAGTGCGTCGTTATATGGCGTTAGTCAGCCTGGAGGATCTTTATTTGGCTTGCAAGAAAGTAACCCTGTTGACCCCCGCGCGGCATATCGAGGAAATGCTAAGCACTATGGTGAGCATAATGACCCTATGAATGGCCTGAAGGTTGGGGGCGTTAATGTTTTTGGTGGTGGTCTTGCTATTTATAACAGCAATGGCGATGTTATTGGAGCCTTAGGCGTTAGTGGTGATACATCATGTGCGGATCATAATGTTGCTTGGCGAACACGAGCAGCTATTGCGCAGCATAAAGGAGCGCCAAGTACGACAGGTTTTGTGAACCTTGAGACAATTACGTACGATGCTGCAAATACAGCAGGTACTATTGGTGCGGCGATGACAAATGGTTTTACACACCCTTTATGCGGTTTTAGTGAAAAGTCAGTTGGCGAAACTATTGGTTCAGTTACGATGTAAGCGACTTAAGCTCTTTTATTTAAGTGATGAATTACTTTACAAATAAAAAGGATAAAACATGAAAACTAGATATGGTTTTTCACTGATAAAGGTTTTACTGCTTGGTGGTAGTTTACTTCTTGTGGCTTGTGATAATGCTGTGAATATTGAGGATAACGCTGAAGAAGAACTGTTGATTGTACAATCTGAGTTCGATGATAATTCAGGTATTATTAATGGCTTAGATGATAGCTCTACTGGTCCATCGGCAACTGATGGCTTGTCTGAAGCTCAAATTACAGTAGCACAAGAGGCGCTTGATGCTATTGATGCGCCGTAAAAAAGCTAAGCGCTATATGTAGAGAGATGCCTGCTTCACTTTATTAAAAGTAAGTGGGTATTTTTTTGCTGATTAAAAAAGTTTATGGCATAAAAAGGTCAGCATAAAAATAAAGTTATTGAGGCAAAGTAGTGAATAAAAGGGCTATGTATGCGTTAGATGTTGGTGCCCTTATATAACTGCGCTCCATTTGTAAGTACAGTCAATTAAAAACAACTACTTATGTAATTGCCAGCACTTAATGTATACATAGCCAATAAAAAAGGCCTAAATTGCTTAGAAATTTGCTTTATTCGCATTTATTAAAAAAGTACGGATATAAAAGTGGCTTACCCTAAGTAATGTTATTTAAGGGCCTTAGGCGACGATTTTTATCTGTAGTGTAATTAAGTGATTTTCTTATATCATTGAAATATATGGTGATAATGTTTTTTTAATGCACCTATAGTAAGTAATGTAAATTAATCCTAGTAAATTCCTCAAAAAGCTATATAGTATCCGGAGCTACAGAATTTGGTATTGGCAGTTTTGGTTGTTCCCTCCGTGTTACCCCATGTTCGTCTCCCTTTCAAGAACTGTACGCAAACTATAATTTTTTAATATTTTTTCAGGTAAAGTAACATGGCAACAGGTACAATTAAGTGGTTCAACGAAGCTAAAGGTTTTGGTTTTATTTCTCAAGATGACGGCGGCGCAGATGTATTCGTACATTTCAGTGCAATTGAAGGAACAGGCTTCAAAACATTAAACGAAGGACAAGCGGTTTCTTACGAAGTAGAAAATGGACCTAAAGGTCCTCAAGCAACGAGCGTTGTTGCTAACTAAGAACACTATCGAATTTCGATAAAAAAAACCTCGCTTCGGCGGGGTTTTTTTATGCCTGCTGTTTATTCCTCAGTCGCGGGCTTGTCTACCTTCTCTTTCACGCTAGTAGGGTCGAGCAACTTTATAAGATGTAGATGTTGTGTTTTTTTAGCCCGGTCTAATACGGAGTTATTTTTTGCATCTTTCGCATTGATATCTGCACCAGCATTAATTAATAACTGCACTATTTTCTTATCACCAAAATTAACAGCATCCATTAATGCTGTGATGCCTTGTTTATCGCTTAAATTAACGTCTGCTCCATAAGTTATTAGTAGCTGTATGGTTTTGTAATTACCATTATGAGCAGCAGCCATTAATGCGGTACGGTCTCCGCTAACCGTACTATTAACATCCACTCCTTGGGCTAGCATATTTTGGATGCGAGACTGCTTACCTTGAATGGCCGCTGAAAATAGCTCTTGCTTGGTTTCTGCATAGGAAGTGGAAGTAATAAAGCTAATAGCTAGCCAAACTAGAGCCTGTGAAACGTTAATCATGATCTAATCCTAATTTGTTTAATCGATAGCGTAACGAGCGGAAACTCATACCGAGTTGTTCAGCAGTCGCTGTTTTATTCCATTGATTTTCTTCGAGTGCATTGTTGATAACTTGTTTTTCAATATCTTCTAGGTAGCCTTCTAAGGATTTGTTAGTTGAGATATGGTTAGAAGAGGCTGTTAAATGGGAAGAATTTCTAAGGTTTAAGTCTTGCTCTGAAATATCGCCAGAATCATGCAGTGCAACGGTACGTTCTAAAATATTTTCTAATTCTCTTACATTACCAGGAAAGGTATATTTTTGCAGGGCGCAGAGTGCTTGTTTGGATAATGATATATTGGGCTGCTGGCTGATGAGTTTAGCTAAAAAGTATTCTGCGAGCTGTGGGATATCTTTAGCTCTTTCTCGTAAAGCAGGGACATTAAGCTCAATGACGTTAATACGGTAGTACAAATCTTGCCTAAATAAATTTTCATTAACTAATTGCGCAAGGTCTTTGTGAGTGGCGCTGAGTAAATGAATATCAATGCTTTCTTCTTCGTGCTCACCGACAGGACGAACTTTTTTTTCTTGGATGGCGCGAAGTAATTTTACCTGTAGATTTAAAGGTAGGTCGGCTACTTCATCTAAAAATAGTGTGCCACCATTAGCGGCTTGAAATAAGCCTATTTTGTTATCATGTGCACCGGTAAAGCTACCTTTTTTATGGCCAAAAAATTCACTTTCCATTAACTCATGTGGAATCGCACCACAGTTAACAGCAATAAAAGCCGCTGTGGCTCGAGCGCTTTGTTTGTGAATTAGGCGGGCAACCAGCTCTTTTCCTGTGCCTGATTCACCTTTTATATAGACAGGCGCTTGGCTGCGCGCAATTTTTGCAATTTTTCCGCGTAAATCGCACATAGCTTGTGATTCACCCAATAAAGTATTGCGCATTCGGCGCTCTGTTTTGGGGGCAACGTTAGTTTTAAGGGCGCTTTCGATAAGAATGCGTAAATTTTTCAAATCAACCGGTTTTGATAAAAAATCAAAAGCACCGAGTTTCATTGCTTTTACTGCTGCATCTGTGGAGCCGTGAGCAGTAATCATAATGACGGGAAGCTTGGCTTGTATTTGTTGAATCTGAGCTAAAAAATCTAAGCCGTCGCCATCAGGTAGGCGCATATCTAATAAACAAAGCTGATATTGATTTTTTTGTAGGTAATGTTTGGCGTGTGTTAGGTTTTCTGCTGTCTGTGTTGCTATGCCCATTCTTTGTA
>DAOUSK010000059.1 GCA_030627265.1 Methylococcaceae bacterium | reverse complement strand
TATGAGACCCATTCACCCAGGTGAAATTATTAAGGAAGAATATCTTGAACCATTGGGTATGAGTGTTAATGCTTTAGCGATAGCATTGCGTATTTCTACACCACGAATTAATGATGTGGTTAGACAAAAAAGAGCGGTTAGTGTAGATACTGCTTTGAGACTTGCTCGGTATTTTAATACCACGGCTCAGTTTTGGCTTAACTTACAAACCAGTTATGATTTGAAGCTTGCTCAAGAAAGTATGCTGGCTATTGAGCAAGAAATTCATCCCTTGCAAGTGGCTTAGTTTATCTCATAAATAACTCTTCTTAGTGCGTAGATAGATAGGTTGGGTCAGCTTATCTAGCGTAGCGACGATAATGAAACCCGAAATTTTTGGGTGTTTTTACATGTCGGATTTCGTTTTTTAATGCTGCGCAATAAAAATCTCATCCAACCTACACACTAATTCATTGTTCCATACCCAGCATCAGCATCTCTTTAGCATGCGCTAGTGTTGAGCTTGTTATATTAACGCCACCCAGCATTCTTGCCGTTTCCTCTATACGTTGATCAGTCGATAAAGACCTAACATTAGAGGTTGTCATTTCATCACTGTTATCTTTATAAACGAACAAATGCTGATGGGCTTGGGTGGCAACTTGGGGAAGGTGGGTGACACAGAGAACTTGGGTGTTACTTCCTAAAGTGCGGAGTTTTTGACCAACAATTTCAGCAATACCGCCGCCTATGCCAGAATCAACCTCATCAAAAATCATGGTTGCTGCGCTGGTATCTCGACAAGTTGTCACTTGAATTGCTAAGCTGATACGTGATAACTCACCACCCGATGCAACTTTAGCAAGAGGGCGTAGCGGTAAACCTTTATTGGCACTGACTAAAAACTCTATTTTATCGACACCATTAATTTTTGGCTGCTCAATAGGTCGTGGCTCTATACTAATGCTAAATTCACCTTGTGGCATACCGAGTTCTTTAATCATTTCAGAAATGAGCTGAGATAATTTTTTAGCTGCTTTTGTGCGAATAATGGTGAGTTCTTTCGCTAAAGAAAAATACTGTTGAGACTGTTGTTGAACTTGTATTTCTAAACTATCAATACGCTCAATGCTGTGGCTTAAGTTGTTTAAATTTTGTTTAAGCTGTGCGGCAACATCAGGTAATTCTTCAGGGCTAACATGATGTTTTCGGGATAAATTCTGGATGATGCCTATTTGTTCATCCAAGGCTTGTAAACGTTGTGGGTCTAATTCCTGTGATTCTAAAAAATGCCTTAATTGTTGTGTGGCTTCGTTAATTTGGATTTGCGCTTCAATTAATAAGCTATTAGGCTCTTCTAAGCCTTTTGTCAGGGGAGTTAAGTCACTTATGGCACTGATACTTTGATTAATTATCTGGTTCGCCGAAAGCTGCTCATTATCAGATAATAAATCGAGCTGTTTTTGCCCGCAATTTAAAATTTCTTCTAAATTTGCCAGCTTAGTATGTTCGGCAATCAGCTCATCATAATCATAATTTTCTAAATCTAACTCGTGCAGTTCATTTAGCTGGTAGGTAAATAGATCTTCTTGATTACTTTGTTCGGTAGAGGATTTTATTAAGGCGGTTAGTTCATGTGAATCAGCTCGCCATTGTAAATAGACTTGGTTAATATCATCTAATAAGTCAGAATTTTTAGCGAAGTCATCAATAAAGCGGCTTTGCTCTGTACTATCTAATAAGGTTAAATGCGCATGTTGACCGTGAATTTCTATTAGTTGGGAACTTAATAATTTCAGAGACTGCAAGGTTGCAGGGCGGCCATTAATATAAGCTTTAGATTTTCCATCTTGGCGTAGCGTTCGGCGAATTAAGCACTGTTTTTCGTTATTATCAAACTCATTATCTTCTAACCATGCTTGCGCAGCAGGGGTATCACTTAAATCAAAAGTAAGATTGATTTCAGCGCGCGGGCAATTGGGGCGAATATATGCCGCATCTGCTCTTTCCCCTAAAGCAAGGCCAATCGCCGTTAATAAGATGGATTTACCGGCACCTGTTTCCCCCGTTAATACCGATAACCCAGCGTCTAGGTTTAAGTCTAAAGAATCAACAACAGCAAGATTAAGAATCGTAATGTTTTGTAGCATAATTTTAAAGGGTACCCTTAAGAAGGGTAGCCGCTGCTCCAGTTAAGTTTATGGCGCAAGGAATGAAAAAAGTCATGGCTTTCAGGGTGAAGAATGGTAATGGGTTGGGGATCTTTTTTAATTAAAATTGTATCACTAATTAATACCCCAGGAATGGCGATATGATCGCAAGTAACTTGGGCATTTACTTCTTTTGTTTTTACAAAATTGATTTCAATTTCAGAAGAACCATCAATAACAATAGGGCGGTTAGATAAAGTATGTGGGTTGAGTGGCACAAGTAATAAGGCATTGAGCGATGGGTGGATAATCGGCCCGCCTGCAGAAAGTGCATATGCGGTTGAACCGGTTGGCGTTGATATAATTAAGCCATCTGAGCGCTGAGTATTAAGGTAAACGCCATTAATGCTGGTATTTAATTCAATCATACTCGGCGTAACCCAGCGATGAATAACCACTTCATTCACGGCTGTTTCTTCGTGAATAATTGTCTGGTCACGAATGATTTTTGTACGTAACAAAAAACGTTGCTCTTTGCGGTACTGTCCTTGCAAAATGGAGCTTAGCTTAGTAATGACCTCATCCGGTGAAATATCCACTAAAAAACCAAGGCGACCTAAATTAATGCCGATAAGAGGGATGTCAGAGCCAGCCGCTGCACGTGCTGCGGTTAAAAAAGTACCATCGCCGCCGACAGCAATTAAGACATCGCAGTGTTGTGCTAAACTTTCAATCGGGTGTATTGTTCCAGCAAAATTTGAAATTAAAGGCGCGCTGCTAGGATCAATAATAATGTCATGTTTCTGCTTTAAGCATTGGTAAAGGGTTTCTAGCGTTTGAGCAATTTTAGGGTCGCTATGTTTGCCTAAAATACCAATGCGTTTAAATTCGGTGGTCATAAATGAATCATAAAGTTTATGGAGCTGCATAAAACTGGGTTTTGATTATACCGTGAAATAAGCCGCTAGCGATTTAGGTTATAATTTAATTATCGATTATGCTGAGATGATTTTTAATGATTAAAAAACTAATATTTCCGGGGAGCTTACTTTTATTAGCTTATGGCTTATGGTTTAGCCCTGATTTTACCCAAATAGCGGCTGGCGTTGCTATCTTTCTTTTTGGGATGCTTTTTTTGGAGCAAGGGTTTCAGAGCTTTACTGGGGGTACTTTAGAGCGAATTTTACGTATAAGCACTAATAAGCGCTGGAAGAGCCTTATGTTTGGCATGTTTTCGACCACGCTGATGCAATCCAGTTCACTGGTTACTGTGATTACTATTTCATTCTTAAGTGTGGGTATTTTAGATTTAGCTGCTGGTATTGGGATTATTTTTGGTGCTAATTTAGGGACGACAACCGGCGCATGGCTTATTGCAGGCTTAGGCTTAAAGGTAAAAATAGCAACTTATGCAATGCCGATGTTAATTTTTGGTATTTTCTTAGTTTTTCAAAAAAATAAAGCATTAAAAGCGATTGGCTCTATCTTAGCGGGGATAGGCTTCTTATTTCTAGGTATACACTACATGAAGGAGGGCTTTGATGCCTTTCATGACACCATTGATTTAGCTGAATATGCATTGACGGGAGTAAAGGGTTTAGTTGTCTTTACCTTAATTGGTGTTGGCATGACAGTGATTATGCAATCTAGCCATGCAGCGATGGTATTGATTATTACCGCGTTATCGGTACAACAAATTACCTATGATAATGCGCTGGCTTTAGCGATTGGGTCAAATATAGGAACCACAGTGACTGCGATTATTGGCTCGATGAGTGCCAATGTCGCAGGTAAGCGGTTAGCGGTTGCACATTTATTGTTTAATTTAGTGACGGCTTTAGTCGCGCTTGTAATGTTAGAGCAGTTTATGTCGGCTGTTGATTATGTTGCCTCGGCGATGAGTATTTCACCTGATGATGTTACTTTAAAATTAGCTATTTTTCATAGTCTCTTTAATCTCGTTGGTATTCTTATTATGCTGCCTTTTATCGACTTATTAGTGAATCAGATAGAGCGCTTACTGAAAGATAAACCGGTTCAAATTGATCAGCCGAAGTATTTAAATGATGAGGCAATGAAATTTCCAGATACGGTTGTATTGGCAGTTCATAAAGAAACCGTACGACTTTACCGGCATGCGAGCCATATTATTTTAAAAACAATAGGGCTTTCAAGTGTTAGAGTTTTTTCTGATAAAGATTTACATGTTTTATTGAATATTAATGACAAATTAGCCGCTTATGATGTCGATAAAGCTTATAAAAATCATATAAAAGGGATTTACAGTGAAGTGATAGCCTTTATAAGCCAAGCGAGCTTTACCTGGGAGATGAAACAATCAGGTAAGCTTTATTGGTTAAGAGAGGCAAATCGACATATTGTTGAAGCGATAAAAGAAAGTAAACAATTGCAGCACAATTTATTGTTAATGAATACCTCAGACAATACTTTTATTCAGCAAGAATATTATAAAATTCGTTATCAAATCGCTGATTTATTAAGAGAATTGGATATCTTTCGTTTACAAGTGGAATCTAATGACGTAGAAATTGCAATTTTATCCTTTGATGTTTTTAAAGTGAAAATTAAAGAGCAAGATGAAGCAATGAATCAGAAAATTGATCAGTTAATTCGCGAACATAAAATAACCGCGGCAGCAGGAACCTCTTTAATTAATGATAGCGCTTACATGTATGCAATTAAGCGACATTTAGTCGATATGGCAGAAACAATTTTTGTTGTTCAAGAGTATAAATTAGGGGCAGTAGAACGAGAGCTTGCTTTAGATGATAATGAAATAGCTAAGGTGATAAAGGAGGCGTAAGTGAAAAAGAAAAAATTAATTGAAAAATTACATCATTTCTTTGATGCAGATAAAAAAGGGCAGTTAGCGCATCTTGAAGAAATTAAAGAAGTGTTAAAGCATTTAAAGAAAAAAGAGTTAAAAATCAAGGAAGAAATAAGTGTCTGCACAGACTCTGGTGTTGTTATTGAGTTGCAGCAAAAAGTGGATATTATTTATGCGCAAAGACATAAAGGCTTAGCGCTTATTAAAGACTTAAAGTAAGGAAAGAGACAAGTCGGGAAAAAATCCTATATTTTCTCGGTTTTAAATTAGGTAGAATTTCATAAAATTTTACTATGGAAAGATAAATCTAAATGAAATATAAAATAATCCAAGTAAGCATCTTATCGTTGCTTGAATTTTCACTTGTTTATGCGGCTGACAAACCTGCGCAGCCAGACACTGTTCAATTAGAAGTAATGGAGGTTGTTAATACGACTCCTTTAGGCAGCGGAATTTCTCGCGATAAAATTTCGGCAAATGTGCAAGTCATGACCGCTAAAGATTTAGAAAAATCACAAAATTTATCTGTTGCTGAATATATGAATAAATATATGGGCAGCGTCACGGTGAATGATGCGCAAAATAACCCTATGCAACCCGATATTCAGTATCGCGGCTTCACCGTATCACCTTTAATGGGCTTGCCTCAAGGCTTGTCTGTTTATATGAATGGTATTCGATTTAATGAGCCTTTTGGCGATACCATGCACTGGGATTTAATTCCGAAAGGCGCGATTGATTCTATGAGCCTACAATCAGGTTCTAATCCTGCTTATGGTCTGAATAGTTTAGGTGGGGCCATCGCTTTAAAAACAAAAACAGGTTTTACCGATACAGATCATACTTTAACCGTTAGCGGTGGCTCATGGGGACGGCATAACGAAGAGTTAACCAGCGGCTGGAATAACGGTGAATTTGCTTATTTTCTAGATTTGCAACATTTCCAAGAAAAAGGCTGGCGTGATCATTCTCCAAGCCAGGTTTTTAATGGCTTAGGAACTTTTAGTTGGCGAGGTGATGACGGGCAGCTTAACTTAACCTTAGCTGGCGCGGATAGTAGCCTTATTGGTAATGGAGCAATTCCTGATGAGCTTGAAGCTAAAGACCGAACCGCTATTTTTACCAAGCCAGATAAAACCAGTAATGCGTTTTTTCTAGCGGCATTGGACGGAAATTTATGGCTGAATGGTAAAACTGAGCTATCTAGTAATGTTTATTATCGACAAAATAAAGTTTCAACCTTAAATGGCGATGGTAGTGAGCTAGAAGAGTGTGATGATGATCCTTCGCGCTTATGTGAAGAGGGTGATGATGAACCAGTAACCGATATTAATGGTAATGAAATTGTCGCGACAGATGCTGTAGATGGCGGTACGCTTAATACTTCAGAAACGGATCAATGGTCTTTTGGTTTTGCTTTGCAGTCGGCATTTAATCAAAGTATTTTGGGTCATGAAAATCATTTTACCATTGGCACAAGTTATGATTTAAGCCAGGTTGGCTATCAAGCAGATACTGAATTAGGCGCGCTTGATGACGAAAGAGGAGTCAATGGAGCAGGGATTTTAACAGAAGAATCACGCGTTCGTTTAGACTCTAAAACACACTCATTCGGTTTGTTTTTTAGTGAATACCTTAATGTGACCGATAAATTAGTGGTTAATTTTTCAGGGCGATATAACCATGTAGAAATTGATATGCAAGATGTTGATGGTAATAATCCAAAATTAACGGGAAAGCATTCATTTGATCGCTTTAATCCTGCAGCAGGATTTACTTACGATTTTATGCCAGAAATAAAAATGTACGGTGGCTATAGCGAAGGTTCACGTGTTCCTACGCCAATGGAATTAAGCTGTGCTGATGAAAATGATCCTTGTAAATTACCGAATGCTTTTATTGCTGATCCACCGTTAGATCAAGTTGTTTCTAAAACTTGGGAAGCTGGTTTTAGAGGAGATTTTACTCAAGTATTAGAAGGGAATATACGCTGGAATGCAGGTTATTTTAATACCACGAATCATAACGATATTATTTTCCAAAGCACAGGTAATGGTAATAGTACGGGGTTTTTTGATAACGTAGGAAAAACTCAACGCCAAGGGGTAGAGCTAGGATTGGTGAGTACTTTTTTTGATCGCTGGCGCATTTCTACAAATTACACCTTTATTAAGGCAACTTATTTAACGCCTTTTACAGTGCAAAGCGCTAACCATCCTAATGCTGATGCAAATGGCGATTTACAAGTTAAAAAAGGCAATCATATTCCCGGTATCCCTCAACACATTGTGAAATTTTCCACTGATTTTGATGTTATAGATGAATGGACGATTGGTATGAATGTGTTATTTAATGGTGAACAATTTTTACGCGGGGATGAAGCTAATTTAGATACTCCGTTAAGTGCTTATGCGGTGGTGAATTTAAGCACGGAATACCGTTTTAATGAACATTTCACTGTATTTGGTCGCTTAGATAATGTCTTTGGTAAAACCTATAATAACTTTGGGATGTATGGTGAAGCCGATGAAGTTTTTCCAGCGATGACTAGTACGCGTTTTGTTGGCGTTAGCGCACCACGAGCAGGCTGGGTTGGAGTTAAATTAAAGTTATAAATTAACGAGTTGGTGATATTTTTTATAGACTTCCTATATGATAATTATATACAAGGTAGTGTAGCCTATAATATGAACATGAATTCAGTTGGCACGAAGGTCATTTTAAGTACGCTTATATTTTTAAGTATTATTACAGTTACTACCTTGTTGATTTTTAATCAATATCAGAAAAAAATACTCATTACGCAAAAAACAGAATCAGCAAAAAGTTTATTATTGGTTGCTGATTCTGTGCGTAAAAATATGATTAAAAAATGGGATGATGGTGTTTTTACTGTTGCTCAATTGAATAAATACAATGCTATCGAAAATCAAGCAGAGCGGTTAACTAAAATTTTAGCCACTGTGCCTGTTGCCACTTCATGGGAAATTGTTCAAGAAAAAGCAAAAGAAGGTAATTTTAGGTTTAAAGCACCTAAGATTAATGCCAGAAATCCGGCTAATGAAGCTGTCGGTAGGGAGTTAGAGGCATTACAGTTTTTTAAGAGCAATCCACAAAGTGAAGAATACAGTTACCTTGATGAAACTGATAATACCCTGCATTACTTTCGTCCTGTTAGATTAAGCAAGCAATGTGAAATTTGTCATGGAGCTTCTTCAAACTCAGCAGAATTGTGGGGCAATGATCAAGGAACTGATCTACTAGGGTATCAGATGGAAAATAAACGCGTAGGTGACTTACATGGCGCGTTTGAAATAATTACTCCCCTAAATAAAGCTTATGACGAAATAGCTGACTCTATGCTATTTAGTATAGGCTTTGCGATTATTACGCTGCTTTTATTAATGGTCGGATTGTATTTTCTGATTAGACATATCATTACTAACCCCTTAACAGATTTAGCATTAAAGCTACAAGCGATATCAAGTGGCGAGGGTGATCTGAGGGCGCGAATTAATATTCAAGGTAAGACTGAATTTGCCTGGGTAGCTAGCAGCTTTAATAATTTTGTTAAGAAAATTGCTAAAACAATTGCTCAAGTTACTGAGATTAGTGAACAGCTAGCAAGTGCTTCTTCTCAACTATCAGATATTGCGCAAAAAACTGAGCAAAATGTACAGCGGCAGCAAACTGAAACAAGCCAAGTGTCTAGTGCAATGGAAAAAATGTCAGCAACAGTACAAAATGTATCAAAAAATGTACTCAATGCGTCAAGCGCTGCAGGTTCGGCAAATAGTGAAACAATAGCAGGTAATGAAATTGTAGGTTCAGCCGTTAGGTCGATTAACTCTTTAGCGGATGAAGTTGAAAATACGGCCAGTGTTATTCGTGATTTAGAAGGAGATAGTAAAAGCATTGGTGAGGTATTAGGTGTTATTCAAAGTATTGCCGAGCAAACTAATTTACTGGCTTTAAATGCAGCGATTGAAGCGGCAAGAGCGGGTGAACATGGACGTGGTTTTGCTGTGGTGGCAGATGAAGTAAGAACATTAGCAAGCCGTACTCAAAATTCGACTGAAGAAATCCGCCAAACAATAGAGTTATTACAAAGTCGAGCAAAAACGGCGGCACAGGTGATGGAGCGCGGTCAAATTCAAGCGGCGGAAAGTGTTGATAAAGCCGCTTCATCTGGGGATGCTTTAAACCGAATTAACGAAAAAATTCAGTTAATTAATAGTATGAATAGGGAAATTGCAACGGCCTCAGAAAATCAAGCGAGTGTGACGGAAGAAATTAAAAATAGTATTAATAGTATTAATAGTATTAGTAATATTTCTGTTACAACAGCCGAAGGTACACACGTTACCTCTGAAGCAAGCCAGCAGTTATTGGATTTAGCAGAGCAACTACGCTCTACGATACGCCAGTTTAAAATTTAATAATACCAGTCCTACATTGGCTTCATAGCATAATAGGTTTACATTTAAACCCTGATGCATAAATTTGTGTGAGGTTTCGCGTAGGCTGGATGAGCTTATCTAGCGTAGCGACGATAACGAAATCCGGCATTTTTGATATAATGAAATGTCGGATTTCGTTTTTTAATGCTGCGCCATAAAAAATCTCATCCAACCTATGTATCATGTTTTTACAGTCTCTGGAGCGAGAGAGTGATAAAGGGGTGTGTAGATACCTGTGCATTTTACGTGGGATTGAAGGGTTTCACTGCTTAAATAGGTGAAATTCCCCCTATGAGTTTTTGGTTTTTTTATGTAAGCTTCAGTACTGGTTTTAAATTCCTGATAAAATGCCGCTTATGAGTCCAATAAGTGACATTTTCTATTTTAGAGATAACAGATGAAAGCATTAAAAATAATGACAAAACAAACGTTAAACTTGATATTACTTGCTGTTTTTAGCATGGCTTCTAATACCGTGCAGGCAAAGTCAGATAAGGAAACAATGGGCGATGTGCAAAAAGCAAGAATGGAGTTGCGTGGCGCTGCTCCCCTAAAGCAGCTGCCCGAAGATGAAAGGTTTAAGGGCGTTTTTTTTGGTTATTTGCCTTGTGATCATTGCGCGGGTATTAAACACACCTTATCTTTAAAGAATAGGCATAATTATTTGTTAGTCACACAGTATGCGCAAGCATCTAATAAAGAGTTTTATGAGAAAGGTAAATATACTTGGGATAAGAAAAAACAACTGGTGACGTTAGTTGCTCGCAAAAATAAAAAAACTAGTTACTACCGTATTAAAAATGACGATATATTGATTCAATTAGCGCCAGATGGCTCAAAAATGAAGGGAAGGCAAAGTCAATATGAGCTAGAAAGTAGTGAAACAAAGAGTTCACGAGAAGTACATATTCATTAGTTTGAAGGTTGAACACAATACACCAGTAGGGTACGCATTGCGTACCTTTTAGCTGAGGTATCCCACGATGCCCCTTTGAATTTAACGAAAATTTTTTGGGAAAAACAATATTCAAAGCAAAAAAAACCGCTTAGCTTGTTAAACAGGCTAAGCGGTTTTTTTATGATTTTCTTTTTACTTTACTTAGCAATTGCTTCCGTTGTTTCAATAACGGTTGTTTCAACAACAGGCTCATGCGTATGGCTGCCATCCGTATGACTATGTGCAGGTGCTGCAGCGGCCGCTTCATCTGTTACAACAGCAGGAGTCGCTACTGGAGCCACTTCATCCGTTAAAGGTACTAAAATTTCTATTTTTGCGCCACTGCGTAGTGACTCAAGGTAGCTTGTTAATTTTTCTCTTTGTATTAATGGCTTTAACTGTGCTTGTACCGCAGCAAAAGGAGGTGGCGTTTGTTCTCTTGAATCTTCACGTAAAATGATATGCCAGCCAAATTGAGTTTTAACCGCTGTTTTTGTATAAGCTTTATTTTCTAAACCTGCAACCGCAGCAGAAAACTCAGGTACCATTTGCTTTGCTGCAAACCAACCTAAATCACCACCCTGTGTTTTTGAAGGGCCAGTTGATTCAGTTTCAGCTAATTTAGCAAAGTCAGCGCCTTTGTCTAACTTAGTAATAACCGCTTTCGCTTCGTCTTCCGTTTTTACTAAAATATGGCGGGCTTTAAACTCAACTCCTCCACCCGTACCAATTTGCTTATCATATTCAGCTTTTAGCTCAGCATCCGTCACAGGGTTAGATTTAATATAGTCTTCAACAGCTGCTTGAGAAAGTAATGAGCTTTGCATCATCGCTAAACGTTCAACAATCTCAGGTGATTGGTCTAGGTGCTTATTTTTAGCTTCTTGGATTAATAATTCACGCTTGATCAATTCATCAATTAGTTTATCTTTAGGGATTTTTTGCCCACGCGAACGTTCAGTGACTTCTTTAGTAAGAGTCTCTAATGCTGCCTTGCTAATAAATTGGCCATTAACAACAACGGCTGCTTCATCTTTCGTGATACTAGATTGGTAGCCAGTTGGTTGAGGTTGGCAAGCAGCTAATAAAGCAGAACCTGCAAGTAAAAAAGGGATAGCTTTTAATTTCATAATAGATCGTGTTCCTTTAGTTAAATTCAGAAGGTGTTAATGCATCAATACCTAAGGCGTGAATTTCTTGCTTCATTAAATCGCCTAAGACTTTGTAAATAAGTTGATGGCGTTGTACTAAAGATTTTCCTTCAAAAGCTTTAGAGACAATTTTGACATGATAGTTTCCACCACCACGTTGAGCGCCAGCGTGACCAGCGTGTGCTGCGCTATTATCAACAAATTCAAATAGTTCGGGTTCTAGTGCGTCGGTTAATAATGATTTAATTAAATCAATGGTCATTTTGGGAATACCTGTTTAAAGGGTTTAACGGTCACATGTGCATAAGCACCTGCTTCTAAATAAGGGTCTGCATTAGCCCAAGTTTGAGCGCTTGGTAAATCAGAAAACTCTGCAATCACTAAGCTGCCTGTAAAGCCAGCATCACCTGGAGTGTTGCTATCAATAGCAGGGTGTGGGCCAGCAATAATTAATCGACCTTCATTTTGTAAGTCTTCTAAGCGTTGTATATGCGCAGGTCTAGCGGATTGTCTTTTCTCTAAGCTATTAGGGATATCTTCACTCAGTATGGCGTAAAGCATGAATTAATTCTCCGGTTCTGAAGGCATGTGTTTATATAAAAAGATAACTTGTAATACGATAAAGACAGCCATTAAGGCAGGCACGCCAAAGGTTTTAAACTCGACCCATGTATCGGTATCAAAATTAAACATCACATATACATTTAATCCGCCGATGGCAAAGAAAAAACAAGCCCAAGCGATATTTAATTTACTCCAAGCGGCGGCAGGTAGTTCTAAATTAGCGCCCATCATTTTTTCCATAATGGTTTTTTTGCCAATAAAATGACTACCTAATAAAACACTACCGAATAAACATTCAATAATAGTCAATTTCCATTTTATGAATTGCTCGTCTTGTAAGTAGAGTGTCGCCCCCCCCATTACCGTCATAAGTCCTAGTGTCACCCACTGCATCGTTTCAACTTTTCGTCGCCTAGCTAAGTTATAAAGCACTTGCAGAAAAGTAGCGCCAATAACCACAGCGGTTGCGACATAAAGATCATACGTTTTAAAGGCGATAAAAAATAAAACGATGGGAAAGAAATCAAAGATAAATTTATTCATAAAAAAGGATGTGGGGGGTTAAACATAAAAATCAATGCCTGTTATTTTGGCAGAGACTTGCTCGTGAATAAAGTCATTAAATGTTTCTGTATAAGCGTTAACCGCTTTAAGTGCTTTGGCATCTAAAGGGCGCTGTGTTTTTTCTGTGCTAGTAACTGTATTAAGTTGTTGTTGGTGTTCTTGTTCTGCAGCAGAGGCAAATTCTTGGCGATTTGATGGCGCGCGTGTGCTTTTATCAGAAGAATCATTAACTTGGGGCTGTTGAGAGGATTGTTTTGGCTTATTAGCTTGCTGGCCTGAAGGCGAGACATGAAGGGATGAGCTATGAATTTTCAAAACAATAACTTGAATATATAGTGAGTAAAGTCAATTGTAGGGGGTTTTATTACTTTTGTACATGAGCGGTAAAAGCTTTCTGCTAAAATAAGAAATCATAGAGCTAACTTAATCAGTTGAGAGAAATAGTATGAATACACAAACAGAATTAGAAGCGGCGGCATTTAGACAGTTATTGAAGCATTTTCAAACACATACCGACGTACAAAATATTGATTTGATGAATCTTGCTGATTTTTGTCGTAATTGTTTAGCGAAATGGTATCTGGCGGCAGCGGAAGAAAAAGGTGTTGCAATGGACTACGATCAAGCAAGAGAGGTTGTGTATGGTATGCCTTATAGCGAATGGAAAGAACAATTTCAGATGAAAGCGACAGCAGAGCAAATGGCAATCTTTGAAGCAAAAAAAGCAGCAAAAGGCGCGTAATGAACGATCAACAGTTGGAAACCATGTTTTCTGGTGTTATTGGAACTGAATACGACACTTTAAAATTGATTTGTCCATTAGCTGCAAAAATGAGCCAACTCGTTGGTGAAGCCGTTGCAGATTATGCCGCTGAGCAATCATCAGAATTGAATGTCTTAGAGCTAGGTGGCGGAACGGGCATCACGACTTTATCCATTTTATTAGCGAATGAGTCAGTTAAGGTGTTATCGGTTGATAGTGAACCGACCATGCAGAATCAAGCAAAGCAAAGCTTAAAACAATGGTCAGAGGCAGGGCGCTTAGAATTCGATGGAAGAGATGCCTTGAGTGTTTTAAAAAGCTTAGACAGTAATAGCATGGATATGGTGGCTTCTGCTTATACCTTACATAATTTTTTAGCTAGTTACCGTGCTGATGTGCTGCAAGAAATCTATCGTGTATTAAAAAAAGATGGGAAGTTTGTTAATGGTGACCGTTATGGCCTAGATGATATTTCAGTGCATACGCGCATGATCCAAAAAGAAGTCAGTGGTTATTTTAAAGCGTTAACTCAAATTAATAAGTTAGATGTTTTAGAGCATTGGATTGTGCATTTATTTTCTGATGAATCTGAAAATCATGTCATGCGTGAAAGTTTTGCATTGCAGCAATTAGCGGATGCCGGCTTTGTGGAAATCACTTTATCAAATAGGTGCGAAGTAAACGCGCTAGTCAGTGCCTTAAAAAACAAATAGGAAAACAGATGGCTGATTTTGGAAAATTTGATGGGTCTTATATCGCTGCTGGAGAAGAAGTCGGCGTGAGAAAGTTAGTGGATGAGTTTTATACTCAAATGGAAACACTAACGGAAGCTGAGCATATTAGAGCTATGCATAAAGGCGATTTAGCAACGATAAAAGATAAGTTATCTCTATTTCTAGTGGGCTGGTTAGGTGGGCCGCGCTTATATGCTGATAAATATGGCTCAATTTCTATTCCGCAGGCGCACCAATACCTAGTGATTAATGAAGTAGAGCGTGATACATGGCTTTTATGTATGACTGAAGCACTCAAAGATCAAAATTACAGTGATGACTTTAAAGAATACTTAATACAGCAACTCGCCATTCCTGCCGAAAGAATTCGGCACGTTGCAAAGTCTTTCTAGTAGTTGTGAGAAAGGCATAAAAGCAATTTCAATGATTTATAATCGGCTGATGTAACTTCTCATTTTCATAGGTAAAAATAATGAATGAATGGGGCGCAGGTCTTTAGCCTGCATTGATACAAGGGCAGACCTTAAAGACGTTTTAAATAGATTTTCGGCAAGCGAATAATGCTACTTTTTGGTATTCGTATCTACATAGTATATACTCCCAGTTCTTCAAGTGATCAGGTGTAAACATGCACACTCAAACAAAAATTAATATGTGGGGTAACTCACTTGCTATTCGTATTACCAGCGCAATGGCTAAGTCCGCTCAATTACAGAAGGGCTCGCAAGTTTCTATTGAAGCAAATGAAGATGG
>DAOUSK010000070.1 GCA_030627265.1 Methylococcaceae bacterium | reverse complement strand
CGCCATCATATTTTGATAGTCCGTCACAAATTGTTTGCTGTATAAACTTAATGCCTCTTGTAAAGGTTCGGCAGATTCAGTTAAGGGGTAAATCGCATTGGCGAGGCGATGTAAATTCCATGCTCCTATTTCTGGTTGATTAGCAAAGCGATAACGTTTCTGGCCTTTATCGGTGGTATTCGGTGTCCAGTCAGGATCATAATTTTCTAACCATCCATAAGGGCCGTAATCAATGGTTAATCCTAAAATAGACATGTTATCGGTATTCATTACACCATGTACAAAGCCAACACGCTGCCAATGGACAATCATTTCTGCGGTTTTATGACAGACCTCGGCAAACCATTGTTGATAAACATCAATAGATGGTTCACCTAAATGGGGGAAGTCAGTCCGAATTGTGAAATCAACTAAGGCTTTTAATTGTTCAATATCGTTTCTTGCGGCATGAATTTCAAAACTACCAAAGCGTATAAAGCTGGGTGCAACTCGGCAAACAACAGCGCCCATTTCGGCTTTCGCATTGCCATCGTAAAACATATCCCGCACGACCTCTTCACCCGTTGTCATAAGGCTTAATGCACGAGTTGTTGGCACGCCTAAAGCGTACATGGCTTCACTACATAAGAATTCACGCACTGATGAGCGTAAAACTGCTAAACCATCGGCAGAGCGTGAATAAGGGGTTATCCCCGCACCTTTTAGCTGTAATGCCCAACGCTTGCCTTTGTGATTAATTATTTCGCCTAAATTAATCGCTCGTCCGTCGCCTAATTGCCCTGCCCAATTTCCAAATTGGTGGCCGCCATAACACATCGTATAGGGTTGCATGCCTTCTGCTAATTGATTACCCGAAAAAACTTGGGTAAAAAAATCACTTTGACAGTCACTTGTTGTTAAGCCTAATTCATCCGCCATTGCTGATGCATAAGCAACGAGCTTAGGTCCTTTAACAGGCGTAGGTGTCGTTAATGAGTAACAAGCATGTTCCACTTGTCGACGATAGTTAGCGGTTTCTTTATCGGGTGTAAGGCTTTTAATAAATTGATTATCGAAGTGTAAGGTTTTGAATTGTGTGGTCATTGAGGCTTTAGTTGCTATGAAGTGAGACTGATGGGTTTCGCAAAAAGACGCTCTACCCATCCTACAAAATGTGTGTGTGTGTTTACGCTAACTTTTCAATATAATCGATAATAAATTGAATGCTGCGCTGGCCTTTATATTCATTGATATCTAATTTATAAGCAATTTTTATTTTCCTAAGGCCAAGCCAATATTCGGGGCGCTCCATAAAAAAGGCAATGGCATCAATTAATAATTCGCTGTTTGGCTGACGTAAAACTAATTTCAAGTGTTGTTGCCCGACAATACGTGCTTGTACAACATCAAACACTCCATGAAATAAAGGTTCAGGAAACTCTTGTCCCCAAGGGCCTGCTGCTTTTAAGGTTTCGCAAAAACCTAAGGTCATCATGTCTTCGGTTAATTCACCATCAGAGTGTACTTTTTCATCTAAATCTATTTCTTTTAATCGCTGAGCAACGGCTTTATCAAAAGCTAATAAAAAGATTGGGTAATCGTGTAGCTGGATGCTTAAACCGGCTGCCATTGCATGCCCGCCAAATTTTTTTAAAACTTGAGGGTGGGCAACAGCAATATCACTGAGTACGTCACGAATATGCACACCTGGAATCGAGCGAGCGGAGCCTTTAATTTCACCATTATCTGCACTGGCAAAAGCAACGACAGGACGGTTAAGTTTATCTTTAATACGTGAGGCTAAAATACCAATCACACCTTGATGCCAGTCTTTGTTGTAAATACAAACCCCTGCCTTTAAGTATTGTTGATTTAGGTTATTCATTTCTTTTAATAAGGCAATCGCCTCTATTTTCATTTGCCCTTCAATTTCACGGCGATCACTATTTAATTCATCGAGTTGCTGCGCTAGTTGTCTGGCAAGTGCTTTATCGGAGGTCGATAAACATTGAATCCCCAGGCGCATATCATCTAATCGACCAGCGGCATTAAGCCGTGGGCCTATAGCAAAGCCTAAATCAGACGAACTCAAGCTAGATAAATTACGCCCTGCAATTTCAACCAAGGCTTGAATTCCTACATGGCCTTTGCCTGAGCGCATGCGCAATAAACCTTGATGCACGAGAATTCGGTTGGTTTGGTCTAAAGGGACAACATCAGCAACAGTACCTAAGGCAACTAAGTCTAAAAGTTGCGCCAAGTTAGGCTCTTTTATATTGCTGCTTAAAAATTTACCTTGTTCACGTAAGCGACTGCGTATTGCCATTAAAATATAGAACATTACGCCTACCCCTGCTAATGCGCGACTAGGAAAATCATCGCCCATTAAATTAGGGTTAACAATAGCATCGGCATCGGGTAGTTGATCACCAGGTAAATGATGGTCGGTTACTAAAACCTGAATACCTGCTTGTTTTGCAGCTATCACGCCTTCTATACTGGAAATTCCGTTATCAACGGTTATCAATACATCCGCTTGTTTTTCTATCACTAAGGTGACGATTTCAGGTGTTAAGCCATAGCCATATTCAAAGCGATTGGGCACAATAAAATCAACATTTTCTGCGCCTAGTAAGGCTAAGCCTTTCATTGCAACGGTGCAACTGGTTGCGCCATCGGCATCAAAATCAGCCACGATAACAATTTTCTTTTGTTGCTCGATAGCCGCAATAATATAAGTGACCATTTCCTCCATGCCTGTTAACAACCAAGGCGAAGGTAATTGAGCAAGGCTACGTTCTAATTCGGCATCTAATTTTATGCCACGCGCTAAATAAATACGTTTTAAAACAGAATCTGAGACCGTCACGCCAGCTGCTCTTCCTTGCATGGGACGTTCGACTATTTTTTTAATACTTCCGTGATAGTGCATAGGGGGATTCCGTAGGGTGAGTCAAAAAAACTTAAAAGAAACATCGGCTGGGTAGGAAGTATCAGCTGCTTTTGGGGGCATATTTAAGCCTATCAATACCGTGAAATGATAGGTTTCGCAAAAGATACTTTACCCATTCTACGGGTAATATTACACAACTTTAAAATAATTATGCATCAAAGTTTAGGTGTAAAACTCATATAATCAAGAAAAACCGTCATCCTATGCTTTTAGCAGGAATCTATAGTGGTCACATGGATTCCCGATTAAAGACTTCGGGTATGACAACTATTACAGTGAATTATTTATTGAGATTGGTATTAGCTACTGAAAAGTAGAGAAAATATTTTCCATCTCTTTAACAGCCATATTGAATTCTGCTAATTTTTCTTTATTAAAAACTTCGTTATTTTCTTCGTAGCTTAATTGTAAAATTTTAGCAAAAGAATGTACTTTTTTATGGGCGATATCCAGCTGTTCAATCCATTCATTATCAAATAAATCTTCTTTTTTAACTTGTTGAATCCAATGACCACAATGGCACTTGCGACTTTCTATTAATGGCCAGTCACTCGTTTCATTGTGCGGTGAAAAAATTTTCTCGGTAAACTTTACTTGCCAATGTCTACTGACCAACTTCATTAATCTAATGCGCCTTTCTACTTTTGAAGAGTCTTGTGCGGCAAAATCAATCCATATTTGATTAGCTTGATAAGATGACAACCAATTTTCCAACTGTTCTGCTGGCATAGGTTTAGCAATACCGTAGCCTTGTGCATAGTCACAGCCCATATTTAATAAAACAATACCATGGCTTACCGTCTCCACACCCTCAGCAATAACGCTTCGATTAAAAGATTCCGCTAATTTAATGATGCCATCAATAATGGTGTAATCGTTAGGGTCATCTAATACATCTCTAACAAAACTTTGGTCTATTTTTATAATATTAGCCGGTAAATTCCTTAAGTGTGTCAATGAGGAATATCCCGTGCCAAAATCATCTAAGGCAACTGAAACACCTAATTCTGTTTGACAGCGATTAATAATATTAGCAATGGTCGTTACATCACCTAAAACACTACTTTCTAGTATTTCTAATTGTAGAAGTGAGGAATTAATTTCTGGGTACCTTTCAAAAAGCTCTTTAAGACAGTTAAAAAAGTCATTGGACTGTAAATGATAAGAAGCAATATTAACGCTAACTTGTAGCTTTATTCCTTGCTTATGCCATGTCGAAATTTGCTGCATTGCTTGATTAATCACCCAATTCCCAATGTCAATTTCAAGCTCTGTTCCATCAATAACTGGCAAAAAATCTAAAGGAGGAATAAGACCCTTTTCAGGATGTATCCAGCGAATTAGTGCCTCAGCACCATATATGCCCCCTGTTCTCATATTAACCTTAGGTTGGTAATATAAGACCAGTTCATTATTTTCCAAGGCATGCTTAATTTCATCTAGGCGATGCTGTTTTTGCTCATCTTCTTTATCCAGTGTGGCATTAAATAGCTGATATTTATTACGTCCTAACTGCTTAGCTTTATACATAGCTTGGTCAGCATGCCGTACTAGGGTGTCAATATCCCCATTATCATCTGGATAAATAGTGACCCCACAAGAAGCAGTAATGCGATGCTCTTTGCCTTTTATATGGTACGTTTTAGCTAAAGAATCTAGTATTCTTTTTAGTGTTTTATCGCATTGCGAAAAAGAATTAATATCACCCAATAATAATGCAAATTCATCGCCACCTTGGCGTGAAATGGTATCCTCCTCCCGAATACACGCGCTAATTCTATTTGCAACTTGGATCAATAGTTGATCGCCAACCTCATGCCCAAAATTATCATTAATTGGTTTAAAGTTATCTAAATCTAAAAAACAAACCGCAAGTTGCGTTTTAATTCGCTTACTATGTGCAATGGCTTGCTTGAAACGATCAACAAATAATGCTCTATTAGGTAATTTAGTGAGCACATCATAATGCGCCATTAAATTTAGTTTTTCTTGTTGCTGCTTACTATGGGTGATGTCGGTAAACATGACTACATAGTTAACCACTTGGTCACTGCTATCTTTTAATGAAGAAATGGTTAGTAACTCTGCATAGAGTTCGCCTGTTTTTTTACGATTCCAAACTTCGCCCTGCCAATATCCTTTTGCTTCAATGACCTTCCACATTTTTTTATAAAATTCAGCACCTTGTTGACCTGAACTTAAAATCCTGGGGTTTTCACCTATCACTTCGCTACGCTCATACCCCGTAATGACAGAAAATGCAGGGTTAACTTCAATAATATTTTTGTAGGCATCCGTAATAGTAATGCCTTCATGCGTATCACTAAATACCCGTGATGATAGCTTGAGTTGCTCTGCCGTTTTGCTACGTTCGATTGCTATCGCAGTGAGTAATGTGACATATTCAATTAATTGGAAATCTTCAGTTGTTGGGGCGCATGGTTCTGCATGATAAATAGCAAAAGTACCTAATAAGGTATTATCTGTCCCAAAAATTGGCTCAGACCAGCAAGAGCCAAGGCCTGCCTGTTCTGTTAATTCAGTAAAAGGTGCCCAATAAGGGTGATTGGCTATATCTTCTACTATCACCCTTTTTCGTGTAAAAGCTGCAGTACCACAACTACCAACCCCGGGCCCAATAGCTAAGTTATTTACTGCAGTAGTATAAAAATCAGGCAAACTAGGCGCTGAACCTGTTAAGAGTCTTTTACCATCACTAGACATTAGTAATATACTACAAAGCATCTTCTTATTATTCTCTTCAAGAGCGATTAAAATAGCATCTAATATCGTTTTTAAAGGTGCGCCTTCAACCAACTTTTGCATAACAAGCGTGTGTAGTGCATTGCGAATTTTAATCTGCACGCTACCGGTTATGTCTTGAAAAATAATTAATTCAACATTTTGTTTATTAAAGCTAGATGACGATGTTTGAACTTGCACGGTTTTAGCTGAACCATTATTTAATAAAACATCTAGCTTCTCTTTTTCACTGCCCGAATAATGAGGAAAAAACTGGCTAATAGGCAAGCCTTCAAGAGCTTTCTCAGAATAATCGAAAAATTGGGCAGCAGAAGCATTGCTCCCTTTAATACATTTATTATCACTGTCAAGTAACAGAATCATTGCATTATGCTGATCAAATAAATGTCTGAATAATAAGTTTTGTGAGTTTTTAACTTTTTGCCAAAAAAGTAGCAATACAATAATAAAACTTATCAAACCTACAATTAGTAATATATGCCGGTTATATTTATGCCAAATATCAATAAAAGTAAATTCAGGTGCAGCATCGTACGGGGGAAGCCTTAATGTCAGTAATAATTTGCGAACATCTTTATAGTCAGTCGGTATGGTAAAACCCACAATATCTATCGATTTAGCTAAAGTACCATTATGCTTTAAGCCAAAAAGCACGGCGGCTACTTGACGTGAAATATTATTATCAACATGAGGCAGTACTGCAAATGCCCATTCTGGATATAATCGTGTTGAGCTGACTAATGGAAAATGAAGATACCGATCATTGTGTTGCTCATTGATAATTTTTAGTTGCTGAAAATCAAGCTTCCCTTCTTTAACTAAACTTTCCAGTACGCCAGTGCGTACAAAACCAATATCAGCTTGCTTATTTAAGACCGCGGCAACTGCTGTATCATGAGGCATCCCTGTCACATTAAGCACGACATCTTGATTAACATTAATGCCAACAGAGTGCAGAGCCATCGCTTGCATTTGAAAAGCGCCTAAAGAATGTGTAGAAGGCACAGCAATTGTTTTTTGTTTAATATCCGCTAAGTTAGAGATATCCGTTCGTTCAGAGCGCGTAAAAATAACACCACCAAAGACAGATAAATCATAACCGCCTTTTTTCTTAATTAAAGTTGCCAAGGGTGAGGATAAATTATATTGAGATTCCATCAAAATATAATGCGCAGGCTGAGTTAATACAAAATCTACTTGATGCTTTGCTATTGCATCCTCTAATTCATCATACTGATAGGTTTCTAAGCTAAAGTTATGCTCTGGAATTTGTTGATTGATATAAGTTTCTAAAGGCAACCACTTTGCCATTGTTTCTACTTTAGGCCTAAAATCAAGCACCGCAATTTTAATCGGTTTCGCAGCGTATAATGTTGAACAAAGAAATAGCTCTAACAACATAAATAAGGTGCAAATTATTTTACTTTTCACTTTTATCTAAATTCACTGTAAATGAGGAAATGGCATTATACGCCATCTATTTTCAATGACCTTATGTTTTAAATGTTTATTATTATCATTAATTTTTTGTGCTATAACGCATGTAAATTCTAATAAACATTAGAAAAACTTTATACTTTTCTGCTCTAATAAGCACATTCTTTATTGCGACTAACTGCACACATATGACTTATCCTTCTAAACCTGTTGTACTCACATTATCTGGCCACGACCCAAGTGGCGGGGCTGGCATTCAAGCTGATATAGAAACAATCATTAGTCACCAATGTCATCCAGCCAGCGTTATAACGGCATTAACGGAACAAAACACCTCCAATGTCATTAAACTACTACCACAATCGCCTGAAGATATTATTTCTCAAGCGTTGACGGTGCTTGCTGATTTACCCGTTAAAGTCATCAAAATAGGCCTTATCGGGCATGTAGAAACAGCAAAAGCGATTCATACTATTCTGATGAAATATTCATCTATCCCGGTTATTTTTGACCCTGTTTTAGCTGCTGGCGGTGGCACACAATTATCTAATAGCGAACTGATAGAGACTATCGTTGAATTAATTTTGCCTCGCACCACAATTATTACCCCCAATTCATTAGAAGCAAGACGATTAACTAATGAAACTGACCTAGACGCGTGCGGTAAAAAGTTACTTGAATTAGGTTGCGAATATGCTTTGATTACTGGCACACACGAGGAAACAGATGAAGTCAGCAATCAACTTTTTAATGATGGCAAATGTATAGAAACTTATACTTGGGATAGATTACCCCATGAATATCATGGCTCAGGTTGCACATTGGCCTCTAGCATTGCTGCCATGTTTGCTCATGGTTTAGAAGTAACCACTTGCATGATTGAAGCACAAGAATACACTTGGAGCAGCCTTAATGCTGCTTACAAGCCTGGTGAAGGACAACATATTCCCAACCGGTTATTTTGGATGCAAGAAAACACATGATGTTTCCAAAATCTGGCTTGTATGCGATTACTAAACCTGAAAATAAGTCTATCGATGAAATTATTTCTGATGTAGAAGCCGCTTTAAAAGCAGGGCTATGTGCTTTGCAATATAGGGATAAACAGCCTATCGATGAGTTTTATTTAGCGGGGGCGCTGAAAGAGTTATGCCACAGCTATCACACGCCTTTAATTATTAATGACCACGTGGATTTAGCTAAAAAAATAGGCGCAGATGGTGTACATTTGGGTAAAGAAGATGGCAAAATTCAATATGCTCGTCAGCAATTAGGTCAAACCGCGATTATTGGTGTCTCTTGTTATAACGACATAAATTTAGCGATACAAGCTGAAAAGAATTCGGCTAACTATGTCGCTTTTGGACGCTTTTATCCATCAAGTTCTAAACCACTTGCCGCACCCGCCGAGTTGAAAACCTTAACATTAGCTAAAAATAGCATTACCGTTCCTATTGTTGCTATCGGGGGGATTCTTCCTACGAATAGCCAAACATTATTGGATGCTGGCGCTGATGTCTTAGCCGTGATTGGTGGTATTTTTACCGAAACACCTTATGAGTCTACTTTGGCTTATAGGCAATAAACTGATGAGGTATTTTCTTTATTTAACGACTCTATTTTTTTTAAGCGCTTGTGTTGTTAATCATCAAAAAAAAGAGGATTCTACCACGCAAGGTAAACAAATTAGTTTTCAGCGCAGTAAAGGCAACTGCCTTGCTTGCCATATTATTGAGAACGGTGAAGACCCAGGCAATATAGGACCTGCTTTAGTTAATATTCAGAAAAAATTCGTTAAAAAATCTCAGCTAAAAAGCCTAATATGGGATGCTACTCAGTTTAACGAAAAAACCAGCATGCCCCCTTTTGGTAGAAATAAGATTCTTACACCTAAAGAATTAGAGGCTGTGGTTGAGTATATTTGGGGGCTTTAGAACGGTGGCTGGGCTGACGCAGAAAGCCCAGAAAATTTTGTATAAAATCACATCTCCCCGAATGAGTCTACTGTTTCACCTCGTACCTCAGTCTAGTCTACGAGCTAACCTTATGAAATTTTTCTACCTAAATTCGACTAATTGATTCGATCCATTGCATCCTTGTATACTTTGCCTTTGTTACGCTTCCCTACAGAGATTACAGTGACCGTAATAACAGAATCATTTACCTCGTAAACTAACCGATAACCTGCTTGCCTAAGCTTTATTTTATATAAGCTGTTACCGCCAGAGAGCTTACCACTTTCAATATGCGGGTTATTTAAAATGTCCGTTAGTTTTTTCTTGAACTGAGATTGAATCGTAGCCCCTAACTTTTTCCACTCTTTAAGCGCTGACTTTTTAAATTCTAACTCATAGATCACTTAAACTGACCTTTACACTTCCCTCATTTTTACGTTGTTCAGCAATAGCACATAGCTCTAAATCTTCAATATGATCCATCATAAATTCATAAGTATCCGCTGGTATACAATAAAATGCAGGCTCATTTCTATTTAATATTGCAATAGCTTCTCCATGAGCACTCAATGCGACTTTCATAGGGTTTGCTTTAAGCTCGCTAATACTTGCAGCTGCTTCAGTTAATATTCTAGTTGCCATGCTATTACCAGTACGTTAAAGAGGTCTTTAATTAAGACTAGTATATCCAACAGAATTTAACGCGTCACCTAAGAAGGGCAAATAACAGAAGGTTTTTTCTTTAAAAATAGAAAAAGACAAGACACATTTTGTATATTTACGCCACGGCTTTAAGGTTTATTTTTAACCCTTTTACTATTCTCTGTACAGTATCCCAGCGTGGCTGTGTGTCTCCAGATAAAGCCTTATATAAACTTTCTCTATTTTAGCTAGGTTTGCCATTCCCTTAATTTTAGCAATATGCCCTAAAGCCACTAAAAAAACACTTGGATCCTCATCTGAATAAGCCTCATTAAGGTAACTGATAACCTCTTCTTCATTATGAAAGAACTCAACTGGTTATAGGGTTTTAATTCAATAGCCATTATGACTCCTCAACTAAGTTTGCCAACTCTTTGGCTTGTTTAATATCTACTTGCTGACTAGATTTATCGCCTTCACAAAGCAATACAACCATCTTATTATTGCGGATTACAGAATAAACACGGTAGCCTTTCCCTACAAAAATACGCATTTCACTTACACTCTGACCACCAGGTTTAATATCACCTAGATTTCCAAGTATCGCTCTATCCATACGAATAGCAATAGCTTTAACCGCCTGTCTATCTTTTAATTTTTTCATCCACTTAACGAAAATAGGTGTGGTAACAAGCTCGTATTTCATTAAATCAACTGTAGCTGATTAGCTACAGTTGATAAAGATAAATGTTACCACTGTATAACTACCTTATTATCAGGCACTATTACCATGATAAGTTAAGACTGACCTTCAGATTTAGCCTGCTCTACTTGCTTGAATATTACCAGTGATTTTGTTGGGCTTCGTTCCTTAGCCCAACCTACGCACTAATGGCTGGATATGTATTTCTGGTTTATGAGTGGATAAATCATAAGTGTTTTGTAAATTTAACCAGAATTCAGGTGTAGTTTTAAATGCTTCTGAAAATAGCCATGCGGTATTTGGAGACACACCTCTTTTTCCTCTTACAATTTCATTAACTCTTTGAACAGGAATACCTGCATGAAGGGCCAAAGCCTTTTGTGTAATCCCCATTGGTTCAATAAATTCTTTAAGTAAAATAATACCTGGGTGAGTTGCTTTTCTATGTAATGGAATCATTTTAATACCTCTCTCATCAATGATAATCAATAATTTCAACATCATGAGCATTTGAGCCTTCCCATCTAAACACAATACGCCATTGAGAATTGATTCGTATGCTGTGAAATCCAGAATAATCTCCTGTTAGAGATTCTAATCTGTTTCCAGGTGGAGTGATATAAATCTGATGTGGCTTTATTTGCAAATAATAACGGATTCACGGAATCCATGCAATATTTTTGTGTTTCAAAAGATATAACGACCTTTAAATTTAGTCCACCCTACGCGCTAATAAAATCACTGCTTCTGTTGGCTTCTATTATCCAGATTAATTGTCGTTTAATACCCCCTAAAGTTAAAGTTTAGTTGATAGCTAAAATGATTATTATTCCTGTGCAAACGCTTCTTTTAACACCGCCTGCATCAGTTGTTCGGCGTGGCTTTGGTTGTTGGTGATTTGGGTTTCTAGTTTATCGCAAAGGGCGAATAGACTTTCGACTTTGGTGACGATGGCTTTTTGTTCTGGGAGTGGTGGGAGTGCGACTTGCCAATTATAATAAATATCACTTTCGAGTCTACAAGTACCATGCGTGGAAGTTTTGACTTTCTTTAGAATAAGATTAGCGCTACCTCGTAAAACAAGAAATAAGTACTCTTGCATATCAGGCACGAACGGAGAAATTGCTTTCATATCCTGATTTATTGTTACAGGTTTAGCATTTATCCCGACGGGCAATGTATGTGACAAAATCATTCCTCGAACAACAAACAAGATACTGTTCTTTTTAATGATTTTTGTAGAAGATTTATTAATAGCTTCTGAAGTTATTTGAAAGATTGACTCACTTAAATATTTCTTCTTCATATCCTTGGGACATATCCAAGGAATATTCCCATCCCAAAAATCTGGATTACCTTTTGATGGTGTACCTCCACCTTTTATCTCTCCGAATTCGGCTAACCGACACCAAACCCACCCATCAGGCAACTCAAACGGTTTTTCTTCCTCGCTAATCGGTGGCAGTGGTTTTTGTTTTTTGATTTTTTTATCTTCAATCAGTTGGGATTTTTCTGCCTGTATGCGTGCCAGTAGTTCTCTGGCGGGTTCGACATTGGGGTTGTCTGCTCGCCAATCGGCAGTGAGCTTGCCTTCAATCGCTTCTTGCAATATTTGCTGACGGAGTTTTTTTAGTAGGTTTTGTTGGTAGGTGAGTTCGGTTTTAAGCTCACCCTCTTCGATAACAATAGATTTAAAGTTTTCTACTATTTCTCGTTGCCTATCAATAGTCGGCAATGGTATTTCTATATTCTTAATTTTTGTAACTGATAGCGCTACATTCGCAGCCCCACTCATTAAAGGAACTAATACCTGATCTTTCAATTGTGAAAGGTAAAGATGCAAAAATTGAATATCAAGTCTATTTTCATTTTTGCTGGTTAATGCAACCAAAAT
>DAOUSK010000043.1 GCA_030627265.1 Methylococcaceae bacterium | reverse complement strand
CATCGGCGGGTAATGAAAACTTTTGCTTTGCTCATAAGTTAAGCCTTTTTTCTTTTGCACACATAAAAAAGGCATCACGCTGATTAAGCCGTGATGCCTATTGTGCGTTAGTGCGTTTGTAAATTACGCAGCAGTTGAACGGTAATATTCAAGCGCAGCAGCAACACCACTTCCAGGAGTGATATCAAAGCCACTATCTAATAATGCCATTTCTACACCGGCAATTGCGCCTAGCATAGAGACATCATTCATATCGCCAATGTGACCGATACGGAAGACTTTGCCCATTACTTCAGTTAAACCAGCACCTAAAGAAATGTCGTATTTGTCGAATGCAGTTGCAATCACGTCACGTGCATCTTTATCTTCAGGAACTACGATTGCAGAAACAGTGTCTGATTCAAAACCAGGCTCTGCACATAGTTTTAAACCCCATGCTGCGATTGCTTTACGTGTTCCTTCAGCTAAACGGTGATGACGAGCATAAACGTTTTCTAAGCCTTCTTCTAATAATAAGTCTAGTGCAGCACGTAATCCGTGCAGCATAGGAGTAGAAGGAGTGTAAGGTGTGAAACCTAAAGCATTTTGTGCCATTTGATCTTTAAGATCTAAAAAGCAGCGTGGAAAAGTTGCTGTTTCAGTTAGGGCAAGTGCTTTCTGGCTGAAAGCAACAATTGCTAAACCAGCTGGAAGCATAAAGCCTTTTTGTGATCCACTGATTGCACCATCAATGCCCCAATCGTCCATTTTGAACTCAAGGCTGGCAATAGAGCTTACGCCATCAACAAATAATAAAGCAGGGTGGCTAGATGCATCCATTGCTTTACGAACGCCACCAATATCACTAGTAACACCCGTTGCAGTTTCATTGTGTGTTGCTAAAACGGCTTTAATTTCGTGATTCGTATCTTCTTTTAAGCGGTTTTCTAAGTGATCAAGAGGAATACCTTTACCCCAAGAAACTTCATGAAATTCAACGTCTAAACCTAAACGTTGCGCCATGCTCATCCATAAATGGCTGAATTGACCAAAACGGTAAATAAGAACTTTATCGCCTGGGTTTAGTGTATTAGTAATCGCAATTTCCCAGCCTGCTGTTCCTGTTGCAGGAAATACAAATGCTTGGCCAGTTTCTGTGCGGAAAATTTTCTTTAAATCTTCTAAGATAGGCGTTAATAATAATGGAAAAGTCGGTGCACGGTGATCTTCCATAGGAAGGTGCATAGCACTTAATACTTCATGTGGAGAATTAGTTGGACCAGGGATATATAAATGATTACGACCAGCCATCGAGAGCCTCTTAAATAGGTTAAAAAATTAATAGAAAAATTCCATCAATTATGACGTATGTGAGGCTCTAATTCAAGTGATGGATTTGGCTTGTAATTTTATGGACTACTAGCTTAAGACGGGACAAATTTATGTAGGGTATGTATTGCAACTCTTATGACCCGAAAGTTACGCAGTGCGTACCCTACTGTAATCTGCTGTCTTAAGTGTGTGTATTATTAATGGGGAAAATTAGCATCCGGATAAAATAATTGCTCACCTTGAATATTATAGTGCTGAATGATTTTTTGTCCCTCGGGGCTGGTTAAGAAGTTAATGTATTTTTTTGCTAAATCATAATGAGTATGGGGATGTTTCGCAGGGTTAACCGCCATAATATGGTAGGGGTTAAAGAGTTCTTTATCGCCTTGGCTGATAATAATTAACTCAATTTTATCTTTAAAAGCAAGGTAGGTTCCTCGATCTGTGAGGGTATAAGCTTTCTTTTCATGAGCCATATTGAGTACAGCGCCCATGCCTTGGCCAACGGAGTTGTACCATTCTCCAGTCGGCATTAATTTTGACTTTTTCCACAGCGACATTTCTTTTTTATGAGTACCCGAGTCATCGCCTCTGGAAATAAAAGTAGATTCTGTTCTAGAAATATAATTGAGCGCTTTTACAATGGAAAAGTCAGCTTTAATTTGTGCGGGGTTATTTTTAGGGCCGAGTAAAACAAAGTCATTATGCATCACTGCTTTTCTATCGATGCCATAAGCTTTTTTGACAAATTCCATTTCTGCAGAGGGCGCGTGCACAAATAATACATCAACATCCCCATTTTCAGCTAAACGTAATGCTTTGCCTGTACCGACAGCGATAACATTAATATGTATGTTATTTGCTTTCTCAAAGACAGGGTTAAGAGCAGATAATAAACCTGAATTTTCAGTGCTGGTGGTCGTTGCTAAGTATAAAATGTCAGCACTATAGGCGTTAATGGAAAAGCTGAAAAGTAAGATAAAGTGGAGTAGTTTTTTCATATGTGATGGGTAGATGGGTATTGCTATGACCTCACTACTTAGACATAGGATGTGCTGAGGAACGAAGCGCATCGTTTATGTGATGCGGTTCCTGTCTTCAGCACACCCTATGTATTGTCTTAATGTAAGGTTGGGAGGGTTATTAAATTGTGCGTAATATCAGCTTAAAAAGCAATCTGTACACGACCTTGAACAATATCAGGGCTTTCGCCATCATTAGTGCCGCCTTGAATTTCAAGTACTTTAATATAGTTAGCCGAAATGCGTACAGCAGGATTTAAATACCAGTTGAGACCGACGGTAATATCTTGTTGCATCCCGCCGTTAATGTTGCCGCTATTTAAATCTAAACCACTGTAGCGCAAACCTAATTCCCAAGCACCAATACCGTTGGCATTTAAGTTATGCTCAGGTTTAATGTTTTTTAATATACTATTTTTATATTGGCGTGATTCACCGGTTAGAAAGTAACCGGCTTGTATATTCCAACCATCAAAACCAAGTGAACCATTGGCTGTACTGCTGGCGGAGGTATGAATGTATTCGGCTTGTGTAGAGAATGCACCAAAAACAGCAGAACTTTCTATGCCGACCACGACATAATCCTCTATATCGGTTATTTCTCCCGTGGTAATTAAACTTGTTGTGCTAACGTGTGTTTCTGAAGAGCTTTTGAATTCTATGACATCATTAGCATGAGGTTGGCGGTAATCAACCGATAAACCTAAATTCCAGTATCTTCCTGTTTCAGTGAGTGGTGCAAAGGTAGCGCGACCAGCGACTCCCCAGCCTTCATTTTTATCATCAACACTGTCGCCTGCAACAGCAAAGGTAGCAGTCCAGTTCTTATGGTTGCTATAGATGCTAGCACCTAGACGTCTGCCGGGGGCAAGAGCATTAGCAAGTGAGCGTTCTGTAAATAAAATGTGTTTAGAGCTATTTAAAGCTTCAACACTGAAAGGTGTTTTGAAATGTCCTGCTTTAAAGGCAATATTATCTAAGCCTGTGTAGGCTAAATAGAAATCATTGATGCCTTTTTTTCCGCCGCTGGCAAAATCATATTGAAATTTATATTTAAAGTCGGTGTACAGCGCGCCTTGCAAGTAAACTCTTGCGCGGCGTAGTTCAACACCATTTTGTAGGCCTAAATTTGCGTCATTAAAGTATCCTGCAGCATCAACTTGAACGCGCCCACCAATTTTTGTATAGAACTTTTTATCTTTAGTGCTAATTTTTAAGCCGCCATTTAAGCTAATGTCATAATCAACATTAGAGTTTGACTTACTTTTGGGGGCTTCTTTGTTGGTTGTATCGAGCTCTGACTGTAATTGCTGGTATTGGCTATCATTAACTGTGCCGTTTTTATGCAGCATATCAACCAGCGTGCTTAGTTCAGAGGCGTGGCTTGATAGGGCGTAGAGAAATAAAGAGATAGCTGTTAGGAATTGTTTTAAAAAATGATTCATAGTATTCTGTTTTTTAGCTTTAGTTAAAATATGTTATTAATTACATATTTAAGTTGTTTAATTGTTATTTTATGAGATTAGAACATATAAGCTATTTAAAAAAAATAGGTTAAAATTTGCATAATAAAAGGTATATAGAGTGGATGTTGAGTTAAGTTTAAATTGGCATTGTAAAAATGAAGAAGTAGCGGAGATTCCAAAAAGTTTATTTCAGCTACTACAAGCGATTGTTGATACAGGAACTTTACGTGCAGCAGCAGATGAATGTAAGCTGTCTTACCGACATGCGTGGGGAATGATTCAGCGCTGGCAGGGCATTTTTGGCTGTTCGCTGGTTGAGTTGAAACGGGGCAGAGGGCAAAAAGCATTATTAAGCGCATTTTCTGAAAAATTACTCTGGGAATATCAGCGTATCTCTGCACGAATTGAGCCCGAATTGGCGAGCTTGGCATCGGAGTTATCATCCAGTTTAGCCAGTACAATCAAGCAGAAGAAGATACCCAGTCTACGGGTTGCCGCCAGCCATGGATTAGTGATTTCTCAGTTACGTGATTTAGCGAAAGAGATAGAAGGGCTAAATTTAGATATGCAATTTCAAGGCAGTTTAGATTGCTTGCAGCAATATAAACTAGGCCATTATGATATTGCTGGATTTCACTTGCCAGAGGGGCCGTTAGGGCAGCGTTTATTACCGCGTCTCAAGCCGTTTATTAATGTTGAAACAGATACCCTTGTTTATGCTTTGCGTCGTCAGCAAGGATTAATGGTGGCGACGGAAAACCCTAAAAATATAAAAAATCTGCAAGATTTATTAAACCCTCAAGTAGAATTCATTAATCGCCAAAAAAATTCGGGTAGCCGAATTACTTTGGATGCCATGTTGTTAGAAAAAGGGATTGATAGCGATTTAATTAATGGCTATGCTAATGAGGAATTTACCCATAGTGCGGTAGCGGCTTTAGTAGCAAGTGGTGCAGCAGATTGTGGCTTTGGCCTTGAGGCTGCTGCAGCGCAGTTTAATTTAGCGTTTATGCCTATTAATTGGGAGTCATATTGGTTTGTATTGCGGAAAGCGCAATTAAATAGTAGCCCGCATAAATTATTGATTCAATTATTGCAGAGTGATTTATTTCAGCAACGTGTGCAAATTTTAAAGGGCTATGATAGTCGCCGCGCGGGGCAAGTGATAACCCCTGATAAGGCGCTAACAGTATTAATTTAATAATGGATGATAAGTGAACGATATAAAGTACAGCTATCAATTTGATCAGGCCCAGTTTTTTTATGAGGGTAATAATTTGGCGTTATCCTTAGATAAGCTAGATATTGCAGCAGGAAAAACAACGGCATTGATTGGTGCGAATGGTTCAGGAAAAAGTACTTTATTGAATATATTGGCTTTTTTAGAACCCGTCAGCCAAGGTGAGCTTATTTTTAATCAAAAAAAAGTTAATAAAAAACATTTAATTGATTATCGTCGGCAAGTTGGTTTTTTAGCACAAAAACCTTTTATGCTTTACGGCACAGTCTATGACAATATTAATTTGGCGTTAAGAATACATAAGCAGAAACAAAGACCTGAAAAAATTAAACAGATATTAAAACAATTGGATATTAGCCATTGTGAGCAAAAAGTCGCCAAGCAATTATCCGGTGGGGAGTTGCAAAAATCGGCTTTGGCGCGGATGTTAGTGCTGGATCCAAAGGTGCTGTTGTTAGATGAACCTTTTAGTTATTTAGACCAAAATAGCGCACAGTCCTTAGAGGATTTTTTGCAAACGTATAGCGAGAAAACAGGTAATACGCTGGTTTTTAGTACTCATGATCGATTACAAGGTTATGCTTTGGCAGATAACGTGGTGGCGTTAGCCAGTGGCAAGCAAGTGTTAACACCGCTGATTAATTTATTTCATGGCGTGGTTAAGGGTGATAAATTTTACTCAGAGCACTTGTGCATCGCTTTAGGGGGTGGTGTTATGCAAGGGCAGCATGCATCAATTAAACCTATAGATATTATCTTATCAACGGATGAATTAGGTAAAAATAGTATGCGTAATCGATTTCAAGGGCGTGTTGTAGTGATTGCCGAGGAGAGAGGTAGTGTGCGTATTAATATTGATGCCGGTGAAATATTTAAAGCGATTATTACTTTTCAGGCGCTAAAAGAGTTAAATTTAGTACTAGGTGGATGTGTGTGGATTAACTTTAAATCAAATGCAGTGGTGGTATTTTGAGTAAAAAAGTAAAGAAGAAAAAAACAGAAGCTGAGATTAAATTGCCTGGGCCAATGCGTATGGTTTGGGGCGCTTTGGCGGCTTATTATTTGCGCGATATTATTCACCCCGCCTTTACTTTTATCGCCGTGATGATTTTAATGATGTTACCTGTTTTAATTGCCAATAAATTATTCCCAGGTAAGGACTAATGATTTTCCTTTAATCTAGGCTGGGTAGGGTGCTTTTTGCGAAACCTAGCATCCTACCTGTTTGAATATGAATTTTAGGAAATTAAAATGCCAACATATATTGTTGAAAGAAACAGTTTAGAGATAGGGCTTAAGCGCAACTGGATTACATAAATTGCGAAAAAACCGTGCTGTGTTCTTAGTAAAATAGGCGCACAAATTCAATGGCTAGAAAGTTTTGTAACTGCCGATAAAATCTATTGTATTTATAGTGCACCGAGTGAGAAATTTATCCAAGAGCATGCGGAAAAGGGCGGGTTTTCTACAAGCTCTATTGCAGAAACCAAAGCCATTATTGATCCTACAATGGGTGAAAAATAAGTTAAGCAAGCGTTTTAATGGGGGAGCTTCAACCAGCCCCTTATTTTTCTTTGTTATTGTTAAGTTCAACGCCTTGTCTGTCTAGCGTTCCAACATCCAACACTGGAGATGCATCTATACCTTGTGCATCCATCATTTGAGCAACACGCTGTAACGATGAAATAATCATAGTTTTTTCCCAGTCTTGCAGATCAGTGAACTGTTTCGTAAATTGATCTTGCAAAGGGAGCGGTGCATTAATCAGTACTTTTTCTGCTTCTTCTGTTAGGTATGCATGTACCTTGCGTTTGTCTTGTTCTGAGCGTTTACGAGTAATGAGCTGACGCTTTTCTAGCCTATCTAAAATCGTGGTTACGGTTGCTTGACTCAGGCTAATTTTATTCGCCAATTCACCTATTGTTGCTTGCCCCATGGTACTAATTGCTTGCAGTAACAAAATTTGTGGAGCGGTTAGCCCTGTCGTTTTTTCAAGATATTTAGAATGCAGGTCAGTTGCTCTTATGACACGACGCAGAGCAATGAGAACTTCTTCAATTCGGTTCAAACACACACCTTTGATTGTTTGTGAAAATGGCCTGATTATAAGCTGATTATTGAGTGAATATAGTCTTAATCTCTTTTAATTAATAGAAAATGCAAAAATATTTTTTCAGTATTCATCAGCTTATGATTTTCGGTGCTTGGCTAATGTTTATTTTAAGCCCTTATTAATAGAATATTGTTTAGTACACTATGCTTTTTTGCTTCAATCATTTACACTAAAACAGTAATTTAAATCTTACATACTCAGATTAGTTTATTGAAACATAAGTTATTAGCTTTATTTGTTATAAAAAATTAATTAGATGTGTATACAAATTCCGGTGTTTTTATTATTAATAGTTTAGCTATAAATCTACGTCAGCCTTTACCAGAAGATGGTTCACAGGCCTTTAAATTAATTTCTCAATGTCCTCCTTTGGATACAAATTCCATGTATTGCAATTTATTGCAATGCAGTCACTTTTCCAGCACTTCAGTCATCGCTGTCTCTGATAAGGATGTTGTTGGGTTTATTTCAGCCTACATTATTCCTGAACGACCCAATACTCTGTTTGTTTGGCAAGTCGCCGTCGGCACGAAAGCGCGCGGCCAAGGACTTGCAACACGCATGTTACAACACATACTTGATCGCCCTGGTTGTAATATTGTTAACTATCTGGAAACGACGATTACCGAATCAAATAAAGCTTCTTGGGCTTTATTCAATGGCCTTTCCAATAATCTAGACGCGGAACTCCATAGCTCAGTGATGTTCGATCGCATTCAACATCTTGATGATGCCCATGACACTGAAATGTTAGTGAGAATTGGTCCATTTACCGCAATAAAGGAAATTAATAATGAAAATATTTGAAGAAATCGAATCTGAAGTACAGTCTTATGCACGCTCATTTCCACGTGTTTTTAACAAAGCGGTCGGCGAGTTTCTTTACGATGAAGAAGGGATCGAATATTTAGATTTTCTAGGGGGTGCGGGTACCTTGAACTATGGACATAATAATCCTATTTTTAAGGAAAAATTACTCGAGTATATTCATAGCGATGGCATTACCCATGGCTTAGATTTACATACTAAAGCTAAAGCGGAGTTTCTAAAAACCTTTAACGAGAAAATTCTAAAACCGCGTAAATTGGATTATGTACTGCAATTTACAGGTCCTACAGGAACCAATGCTGTAGAAGCCGCACTAAAACTAGCTCGAAATGTGACAGGGCGTGAGAATGTTATTGCGTTTACTAATGGCTTTCACGGTGTAAGCCTGGGTGCATTAGCCGCAACAGGGAACTCTCATCACCGTGGTGCCGCAGGTGTTAGCCTTAGTGGTGTCAGCCGTATGCCTTATGATGGCTATTTAGGCGACGATATCGATACCATCGCTTATTTAGATAAAGTATTGACTGATTCCAGTAGTGGTATTGATTTACCCGCTGCCGTTATTGTTGAAACGGTTCAAGGTGAAGGCGGTATTAATGCGGCAAGCATAAAATGGCTAAAAGATTTACAAACAACCTGTAAAAAGCATGGCGTCTTATTAATTGTTGATGATATTCAAGCAGGCTGTGGTCGTACAGGCAGCTATTTTAGTTTTGAAGACGCAGGGCTTTACCCTGATATTGTGACACTATCAAAATCATTAGGCGGCTATGGTTTACCTTTTGCGGTCGTACTTATTCGTCCAGAGATAGATCAATGGAAACCCGGTGAGCACAATGGTACCTTCAGAGGCAACAGTTTTGCCTTTGTAACAGCAAAAGCGGCAATCGACACTTACTGGTCAGATGATGCTTTTTCCAAAGAAATAAAGCGTAAAGGTGAGTATGTCTCAAAACGCCTAGAAGCCATTATTGAGCAATATGGAGAAGGAAATTTCACCACTCGTGGACGTGGTATGTTTCAAGGCATCAATTGTATTAGCAGTGATATAGCAGGAAAAATCACCCATAAAGCCTTTCAGAAAAATATGATTATCGAAACCAGTGGTGCTGATGATCAAGTTGTTAAATTCCTATGCCCGTTGATTATTAGTGATGAAAACTTAAAAAAAGGTCTCGATATTGTTGAGCAGGCGATAAAAGAGGTCTGCGCTAAGGAAGATTCTATTCCAGAAGAAAAAGATTATTTCAATTCTGATAGCTAATAAGAAGTATCAAGAAATACTCTATTCTTCAGATAACAACAGATAAGGAATAAACAATGATTGTAAGACAGCTTCAAGAGGTAGAAAAAACAACACGTCGTGTGGTATCGCCTGATGGCAATTGGGAAAGCTCGCGACTGTTATTAAAAGATGACAATATGGGGTTTTCTTTTCATATTACAACGATTTATGCGGGGGCAGATTTTAATATGCACTACCAACATCATTTAGAATCGGTGTATTGTATCTCTGGCGAAGGCGAAGTTGAAACGCTAGTCGATAATAAAAAGCATGCTATTACACCAGGAACACTTTATATTTTAGATCAGCACGACAAACATACCTTACGTGCTGTTACAGAGATGAAAATGGCCTGTGTGTTTAACCCGCCGCTTAATGGCAAGGAAGTTCATAATGCCGAAGGGGCTTATGAGTTAAGTTGAAAAAAATAGGTGTTGCTACAATCTAGGTAATTAGCAAGCAGCTCGAATGAAGCCTTGCGGAATACGGGAGTTTGATGCTTTAAACTCTCGTATTACATTTCGTTGCATACGGGCTATTTACTTATAAGTGAAGCTGAAAAATAGGCGTTGTTACAGCCTAGATAACTAGGTACAGGATTTTTTTAAGGAACACGTAATGATTATCAGTTTTTTATGTTTTATGGCTTTGTTTGTCGCCATTGGTGTTAGCTCTTTATTTAAAAGCCAAAATACCAAAGAAGATTATTATCTCGCCAGCGGCTCTATTTCACCAGGATTAGTTGGTCTGTCCGCGGTAGCAACCAATAATAGCGGTTATATGTTTATCGGTGTGATTGGCTACACTTACGTAACAGGGCTTGCTTCAATCTGGCTAATGTTGGGTTGGATTGCAGGTGATTTTCTAGCATCGACCTTAGTACATTCACGTTTACGTGACGCAACAGAAAGGACTGGGCAAGTCAGTTATGCAGGTATATTAAGCCATTGGCACGGCGAGAGATACAAAACAGTACAACGCGCGATAGCACTTATTTCACTGTTGTTTTTATTAGCCTATGCTAGTGCTCAGTTGGTGGCGGGCAGTAAAGCACTGAATGTTTTATTCGATTGGCCTCTGTGGGCGGGTGCGGTATTAGGCAGCATCATGGTTGTGCTTTATTGTTTTGCTGGCGGTATTCGTGCATCGATTTGGACAGATGCTGCACAATCCGTCGTGATGATATTTTCCATGGGCGTATTATTAGTCGTAGCTATCAGCGAGCTGGGCGGTATTGGCAATGCTGTGGAGCAAATGAGTGCCATTGAAGGTTTTCTTGATTGGTTTCCCAAAGATTTAGCTTTGCCAGGATTAGCAGGTGGTATTTTATTTGCCGTTAGCTGGATGTTTGCAGGCTTATCCGTGATAGGGCAGCCTCATGTGATGGTACGCTTTATGGCCTTAAACGATGCGGCAAAAATGCGCCAAGCTAGGTTCTGGTATTACAGTTGGTATTTACTTTTTTATGGCATGGCAACAGGCATTGGATTACTTTCTCGCCTCTATTTAGGTGATGTTGGTACATTCGATGCTGAGTTAGCACTGCCTACTATGGCGGAGCAATTATTATCACCTACCTTGGTTGGTTTGATTCTCGCAGGTATTTTTGCGGCCACTATGTCGACGGCTGATTCACTGATATTAAGTTGCTCAGCCGCACTGACTCATGACTTATTGCCGCATAAAATTGAAAGTACCCACTTACTCAAAGGGGCAACTGTTTTGATTACAATGGCCGCTTTAGTCTGGGCATTACTGAATAGTCAAAGTGTTTTCAGTTTAGTGATTATGGCTTGGTCTGGTTTAGCTAGTGCTTTTGCACCCTTATTGATTGTCTTATGCCTAGGCAAAAAACCAAGCGAAAACAGAAGTTTATTGGCAATGTTTACAGGCTTATCTCTCGCGCTTTTATGGCGATATATGGGCTGGCATGGCGCTATATATGAAGGAATGATTGGTATTATCGCAGGACTGTTAGTGTTTTATATGCCCGTGATGCTTAAGAAAGATGATGATTTAATACGTTAAAAATACAGCTTAGAAAAAGGGGAATGACTGCTCTTGTGCAATTAAATAATTGATGTTGCTGCTTTGTTATCAGCTCGAAGAGTGTCAATTTCACCCTCCAACGAGTCAATGCGATTTTGTTGTCCAATAATGGTCGCTAGGGCTAAGGTTAGTTTATTTTGCAGGTCTTTTTCTTTTGCCGTGCTAGAGGGGTTATTTGATTTTAGACACTCTACTTCAGGAACTAAGGGTAGTGGGGTGCGTATCATCTTATCTACTAGACTGTAATTTCTGATTCAGTAAGATAACAACCTGGATCTTCAGCCCAAGCATCGGCATAAACTTGCTGCGCCCTTACGCGGGTATTACCATTACATATCTTTTGGAAATCGCAAGAATGACAGCGGCCTTTTAAAGGTCTGGGAGATTGTTTTAAGCCTGCCATTAAATCATCGGAGGTATCGGGCCATATCTCTGAAAAAGGGCGGTCTTTTACACTGCCTAAACTATGCTGCCACCAAAAAGTATCAGGGTGAACATGGCCTAAATTATCAATATTGGCCACGTTGACACCAGACGCATTACCTCCCCATTGCTCTAACTTCGCTTGGATATGCTCATAACGGTGCGGATAGTTTTTTGCGACCCAATGTAAAAAGTACACGGCATCGGCATCATTATTGCCCGTTACAATCTCTCTTGGAACACCGTCTTTTTCCCATTGTAAACATTGTTCAAAGAGTGTATCCATCACATCGCGGGTCATGGTAAAAAAAGCATCTGTCTTACGATTTTTATTGCCTCGACCACCATAATTAAGATGAGATAAATAAAATTTATCTATATTTTCATGGTCCATTAATTGCAGCATTGCAGGAAAATCTTGCACATTATCTTGGGTTAATGTGTAACGAATTCCCGCTTTAATGCCATGCTCGCGGCAAAGTTGAATGCCTTTTATTGAGGCATCAAAAGAGCCTTTTTTCTGGCGAAAAGCATCATGTGTGGCACCAATGCCATCCAAGCTAACACCCACATACTGATAATTAATATCTGCGATTTGTTGAATGTTATCTTGCGTAATTAGCGTTCCATTACTGGATAAAGCCACATAAAAACCTTTATCTTTGGCGCGTTGTGAGATTTTAAAAATATCAGGGTGTAATAAGGGTTCGCCACCAGAAAGAATCAAGACAGGTACTTTAAAGTCTTTTAAATCATCCATGACTTCAAAAATAGTTTCTGTGCTTAATTCATTAGGGAAATCAATATCAGCCGAGGTGGTGTAACAATGCTTGCAAGTTAGATTGCAGCGGCGAATTAAATTCCATATAACAACGGGAGCAGCTGGTTTTCTTGTTGGTTTTATGGGGGTGGGGTTTAAAACTTCCCGCATAAATTGGCTAAGACGAAACATTTTTTTTAATCCTTAAACCGGTTTTTTTTAAAATTTTAGTGCTGTATAAAATATCATTGCTGTGGCAATGTTCGCCTAATAAATCAGCAATTTTTTGTTGCTGTAGTGCTGCACCCGCTTCCGTTTTACTATGCACCATCGCAAAAAAATTATACGGCCAATCGGGGAGGTGGCGAGGTCGGTGATAACAATGGCTAACAAAATCTAATTGTCCCACTAACTCACCTAAACGATCAATTTGATCATCACATATATCCCAAACCGTCATGCCGTTATGCTTATAACCTAATTTATAGTGATTTGGAATCGCGGCAATACGGCGAATAATACCGTTATTTTGCATGGTAGTAAGCCGTTGCATTAAATCTTCCGCACTAATATTCAGCTGTTGAGCAAGCGCTTGGTATGGCTGCTTAACTAATGGCAAGCCTGCTTGTGTGGCAGTAATAATTTGTCTATCAATAGGGTCCATTAAGCTTCCAGTTTTAAGCCAACAAAATATTCTTTTATTTTAGGCATATTGTAAACAGTTAATCCTGTTAGATTTTCAATGGTTTGAATGCTTGCTTGCTGTTGCTCTAGTGTTTCTGTCGCCAGTACAAACCACATATTTAAGCTGTGATTTCGTGCGTAATTATGAGCGACTTCGGGCAGTGAATTTATTTTTTCAGCAATACTATCAAAGTCTTCTTCAGGAACTTTAACGGCGGCTAAACTTAAAGCACCGCCCATTTGTTCAGCATGAAATAAAGGGCCAAAACGGGATAATATGCCTGTTTCCAGTAAGCACTCTAAGCGATGTAATAAATCATCTTCAGTAATATTTAACGTAAGGGCAACCTGCTGGTAAGGGGAATCACAGATAGGGAACCCTTCTTGTAATGTATTAATAATTGAGCGGTCTATCTTGTCCATAAAAAAGAGATGCAAGTTTTTTTGAATAAAGCTGCTTGAGGATTGAATTAATAACAATTAAAGAAGCAGGGATAACAACCGCTATAGTATACAACAATACAATAGGTAGCTTAGTCATGGATACTCAATCAATATTACCCTCTAGTTTATTCCCACAAGCATTTTTAAAAAATGACGCTGAAGATGAATATACGTCTACACAAAATGAGGATGTTGAAGGAAATAGGCATCATCGATTGCAGCGTTTAAATGAATTAGCCAGCGATACTTATCATCCCGATAGACATGATAAGCGAGAGTCTGTTGGCTCGATGACTGAAATAGCATTTCAAAGTTATGCTTCACGTACCAGTCATTTAGCTGATATAGAGGTGAGAACGCAAGAAGGCGATATTGTTACTATTAGCCTGAATGAATTGTCAGAAAATAGCCAATCGGAGTTACAAGGAAAACAAGGAAATAGTAGCCTAAGTGCTTATAGTGAAAGCAGTTCGTACTCTTCTAGCTTTAGTTTAAGTATTGAAGGGGATTTAAATGAAGATGAGCTTAAATCTATTAATGACTTAATCAAAAAAATGACCAAAGTGAGTGATAAATTTTTTGATGGCAATATAGCGGGCGCTTTTAAACATGCCAGCAAAATAGGTTTTAATACCGAGCAAATTGCAGGTTTTTCAATGGATTTAAACCGAGAACGCTCTGTACAGGCAATATCAGCCTATCAACAAACAACAAGACCTGAAGAACATATTAATACTGATTTATTAGAGCAAGCGAATGAGTTTCTTGCTGAAACCAAGGACTTTTTATCTGATGCTAATGCGATGCTAGATTTTCTGGAACAGCCGAAAAAAGGATTTGATGATTTATTTTCTGGGGTAGGGCAAATGCACCACGAAGAAAATCCAGCTGTCGATAATCTTGATCAACAAGCCTTTTTAGATATGATACAAAATATTAGTTCTAATGTTTTTAGTGGTGCTGAGAAATAGCAACTGCGTTTTATAAAATGTAGGCTGGGTAGAGCGAGCGTCTTTTTTGCGAAACCCATCATCATTATACGTAGAGTTGAGGGTGGGTTTCACTGCGCACCTAAAAAACAGGTGCTATGTTCTACCCATCCTCCTTTTCGTATGAAGACCTGTCACGCTTAAATGTGTAGCCGTGAACCTCATCCTCACTTATCAACCTTTAGGGTCAGTTATGCCTAGAATTAGCACAGCTAGCAGCAATAAAATATACTCCCAAGTCGCAGCGCAATTTTGGGGCGCATGGTTTATTGCCATTATTTGGAATGGAATCACTTGGCTGGCAATTATAAAAGGCGGTGATAATATTTTGCAGGCTTTTGACGAAAGCCCTATTTTCTATTTTTTTGTATTATTTCCCTTCATTGGTTTATTCGTTATTTTTTCAGCGATAAAGCAAACCTTAGCGTGGCGTAAATTTGGTAAAACAGCGGTGGTTTTAAATCCAACCATTGGGCAAGTGGGAGGGCGATGTATGGGGTCGATTACCTTACCCATATTACCTAAAGATGCGACTCAGGCTGATATCAGTTTATCTTGTAAACGGTCTTATGTTCGGCAAGGTAGTGATGGAAAATCAAGTTCACATGAGAAAGTTATCTGGCAAGATCAAGTCACTTTAAAGCCAGATCGTTATGGGCGAAAAAAAATACAAATAAATTTTTCGTTTTCTCCTCCTAGCGGCTTACCTATTTCAGAAGAAAAAAGTAGTGAGTATCACTATTGGCAGTTGCATATTAAAGTACCCATTCCAGGTATTGATTATGATCGAACTTTTGAGCTACCAATGGAAGAAGCTAGTGAACTTCCGAGTGCTGTGAGTCATCATATTGAAGCGCAGACATCTGAGCGTGTAGAAAGTAGAGCAGCAGGACAAGCATCAATACCAAAAATTAAACAAACATCAGCAGGTACTGAGTTTTATTATGGCTACGGGCGTTCAAAAGTAATGGCGATTGCGATTATGTTTGTTGGCGTATTTATAGCTGTTTTTACGTATTTATTTTTCAGTAATTTTATTGATTTTCTTCCTGTTACGATATTTTTAGTAAAAAGTTATGTTTTTTTGTTTGCTGCGGGACTTTTTTTATTAGGCTTATTTCTCATTATAAATAGCCTGACGGTTGAAGTTAGCTTGGCGGGTATTCGTAAGCGACAGACAATTTTAGGCTTTAAGCTAGAGGAGTTTATAGCCATAAAAAATATTGCAGATATTTTAGTCGAGCAAGGGGCTTCATCTACTTCTGGTAATACTACAAGACTATGGTATAGCTTAAAGGCCTACACCTATGACGGAAAGAAAATAGAAATTGCAGATAGTCTGGAAGGACAATCTTATGCGAATGAAATCAGAGAGAAAATGCTCAGCGCTTTAGGGTCGCAATGGCAAGAGGGTGCTGTTGAACCTTTTACAAAGAAAGCAAAAAGACCATTACCACGCTGGGCGCGCTGGTCAGGAAAGTTACTATCCCATTCATTTACGATTGCTCTTATTTATGATTTAAGTAAATTTTTTCCTGAAGTTGCTGAGTTATTTTCACAAATAAAATTTTAATTAGCTTTTAGATTCAGCTTAGCGAGATTATTGGCGAGTATTACGATGTTTTGCAGAAAAATGAGTGCGAATTTTTTCTATTAAGATCATTAATAAAATAATACCACCCACATAAGAAAAGCTATGTTGAAAAAAAATGAAAATAGGATTCATAAGCTCCAACAGTTCTAATAACATGCCCATGATAAATTCCCCTTTGTTGCATTTTGTAAGTCTTGTAAGAGAGTTTAAGGGAATCACTTAAGTGCTTTTGTTAACTGTTTCTTATTTCTTGTTCTTTATTTTTTATAATTAATTCAATGGTTTATGTGATTTTGTTGGCAGAATTGAAATGTGTTTTATTGTTTTGTATCTGAAAACTGGAGTCGCTGATTAGGCCGTTATACCAACCCCAATAATTTTATACTTAAACTCTGAAACATAATTATTTTAATTTTTGCCCAGATTTCCCGTAGGATGGGTAGAGCGTCTTTTTGCGAAACCCATCCTTGTATATTAAACATCTCTCTTAAACACAGGATTATTTAACACAAAACTATTATAGTAAGCACTGATTTTCTGGGGAAGCCGTCCCATCCT
>DAOUSK010000096.1 GCA_030627265.1 Methylococcaceae bacterium | reverse complement strand
TGCCGCTTATTTTTACAACGAGAAATTGCATTGGTTCAGCCTAAAATGATTTTTGCTGTCGGCCGAATTGCTGCTCAGCAATTATTGCAAAGTAAATTAACCGTTACTGAATTAAGGCAAGGGTCGCATGAATATAAAACGATTCCTGTCGCTGTTATTTATCACCCGGCGTATTTATTGCGTAAATTATCAGAAAAAGCAGCAATGTGGCAAGACTTGCAACAAGCCCTCGGCATATTTAATGGAATAAATAAACCGTAACAATAGCTGTTAGTGTGTGTTGTATTAATTGAGTTCGAATAATAAGGAATAAGTTTATGTGTGGAATTGTTGGCGGTATTGCTGAGCGAAATTTAGTGCCAATCCTATTAGAAGGGCTGCGGCGCTTAGAATATAGAGGCTATGATTCTTCAGGCATTGCGGCTTTAGATGCTCAAGGTGAAATAACTCGAATACGCTCAATTGGTAAAATCAAAAATTTAGAAGAAAAAATTGCACAAAGCGATATGGAGTTGCAAGGGGATTGTGCCATTGGACATACGCGCTGGGCAACACATGGCGCGCCATCAGAGCATAATGCGCACCCACATATGAGTAGCGAGCAAATAACATTAGTCCATAATGGCATTATTGAAAACTACCAAGAACTTAAGCTCAAACAGCAATCATTAAAATATCGCTTTGAATCGGAAACAGATACCGAGGTGATTGGCCATGAGATACATTACCTTTATCAACAATCAAACGACCTTTATACCGCTGTTAAACAAGCAATTTCATCCTTTGAAGGGGCTTATGCAATTGGTGTTATTTGTAAAGATGAACCTGATGTCTTAATTGCGGCAAGAAAAGGCAGCCCGTTAGTGATTGGCTTAGGAATAGGTGAGAATTTTATTGCCTCTGATGTCTCTGCTTTATTGCCGGTGACGCAAAAATTTATCTTCTTAGAAGAGGGAGATATTGCCAAAATAACACGATGTAAAATTGAGATATTTGATGCAAATGGCAAAGCCGTTGAGCGCGCGGTTAAAAAATCTGAACTCTCTTCAGCAGCGGTAGAACTAGGTGACCATAAGCATTATATGCATAAAGAGATTTATGAGCAGCCGCAAGCAGTGATTGATACCTTAGAGGGTAGAATTAGCAAAGAAGAAGTATTGGTATCAGCCTTTGGTGACAATGCAGAAGCCATTTTTAAAAGCATTAAACAAGTGCAAATTATTGCCTGTGGAACAAGTTTTCATGCAGGGTTAGTTGCTAAATATTGGTTTGAAGATATTTTACAAATGCCTTGCCAGGTTGAAGTCGCTAGTGAGTTTCGTTACCGCCATCCAGTTGTTCAGGATAACACCCTATTTGTGACTATTAGCCAGTCGGGCGAAACAGCAGATACGTTAGCTGCATTACAGCAAATAAAGCAGTTAAAACAAACAATGAATATTGTGACCTTGAGTATTTGCAATGTGGCAGAGTCAAGCTTGACGAGAGAGTCAGATTTAACCTATCTCACGCATGCGGGGCCAGAAATCGGTGTTGCATCAACCAAAGCATTTACCACGCAGTTGGTTGCTCTAGCTTTATTAATGACTGCTATTGGGCGAGTTCAGGGGTGTATGGAGAGCGCACAAGAAAAGCGAATTGTACGCGGCTTACAAAAATTACCTCAGCTTATTAATAGTGCGCTTGGTCATGAGTCAACAATAGAAAAAATGGCAGAACTTTTTGCTGATAAGCAGCACGCTTTATTTCTAGGGCGTGGAGTGATGTACCCTATTGCAATGGAAGGCGCTTTAAAGCTAAAAGAAATTAGCTATATTCATGCAGAAGCCTACCCAGCAGGGGAGTTAAAACACGGGCCGCTGGCTTTAATTGACGAAAATATGCCTGTTATTGCAGTTGCACCCTTGAATGATTTATTAGAAAAATTAAAATCAAATATACAGGAAGTAAAAGCACGCGGTGGGAAGATGATTGTGTTTGAAGATGAGCAATCAGACATCAGTTCAGATGATAGTTTTGAAGTCTTAAAGGTGACTAGGAATGTAGGGCGTATTACTGCACCGATTACCTTTAATATTGCTTTGCAATTATTGAGTTACCACGTCGCACTGATTAAAGGAACTGATGTAGATCAACCTCGAAACTTAGCTAAATCTGTCACGGTAGAATAATATAGGTGTTAAATAAAGAGCCTGGGTTAGGCTCTTTATTTACTAGAGCATTAATTTAATCATGCTCAGGTAGGACAATGTTTAATTCTAGTGTTTCCTGGTCGTCATCACTTTCATAGTTAATGGATATATCATCCTGATTAACTTGGACATATTTTTTAATAACCGCCATTAGCTCTTTTTGTAATTCAGGCAAGTAAGAGGGTTGGTTTCGAGCTGATCTTTCATGAGCAACCAGAATTTGCAAACGCTCTTTTGCTAATCGCGCAGTATTGGGCTTAGTTCTTTTAAAATAATTAAGCAAGCTCATGATTAGCTCCTAAATAGTCGGCCAAATAGCCCTTTCTTTTCTTCATCAATAAACCGATGTGGTGTGTCTTCGCCTAAATAACGATCCACAATATCAGCATAAGCTTGCCCTGCATCGCTGGCATCATCAAGAATGACAGGCGTACCTGAGTTTGATGCATTTAATACCGCTTGAGATTCAGGAATCACACCGAGTAAATGTAAAGAAAGAATATCTTGTACATCGTCTACGCTTAACATTTCGCCCAATTTTACACGAGCAGGGTTGTAGCGAGTTAAAAGTAAGTATTCTTTAATCGGTGTTTCAGCTTTTTCTGCACGTTGAGATTTGCTAGATAAAATACCTAACATACGGTCTGAATCTCGTACTGAAGAAACTTCAGGGTTAGTGACAACAAAAGCATCATCAGCAAAATACATGGCTAGATGTGCGCCACGCTCAATCCCTGCAGGAGAATCACAAACAATATATTTAAATGTTTTTTTCAATTCATTAAGTACTTTGCCGACACCTTCTACCGTTAAAGCATCTTTATCGCGCGTTTGTGATGCCGGTAAGACAAATAGTTTGTCGCAGCGTTTATCTTTTATTAAGGCTTGGTTGAGTGTTGCTTCGTCATTGATAACGTTAACGAAATCATAAACAACACGACGCTCGCAGCCTAAAATAAGATCAAGGTTACGTAGACCTACATCAAAATCAATAACAGCTGTTTTATGTCCTTTCTTAGCAAGCCCCATGGCAATAGCTGCGCTGGTTGTTGTTTTACCAACGCCACCTTTTCCTGAAGTGACAACAATAATTCTAGCCAATGGTTTTCTCCTAAGTATTTTTTATAATTAATGCTTGTTCGTTTAAATAAATCTGTACGGGAATTTTTTTATAACTATCATCAATATTTTCACTGATGCGATAGTTCCCAGCAATAGAGATAAGCTCTGCTTGTAAGTCTGAGCAGAAAATTCTCGCGTTTTCATTTCCTAGCACGCCAGCTAATGCCCTGCCTCTTAGTGCTCCATAAATATGGATGTTACCTTCAGCAATGACTTCGGCACCCGCACTAACATGAGATGTTATTACTAAGTCACCTTTGGCGTAAACACGCTGTCCAGAGCGAACAGGCTGGCTAATCAGCGTGTTTTCTATGTTATTTGTTGCTGCAGGTTCAGCTATTGCTGAGGGCGCTGTTACCGTGGGTTCTGGTATTTTTTCAACCGGCGCTTTCTCTGCTGATGTGCTAGTTGCATTAAAGCTAGGTAGCTGTATTTGGTAGGCTAATTCTTTCTGTGCCTCTGATCCGCCACGAATACCAATGGGGAGTATGTTTACATTATGAATCGCATCGACCAAGAGGGAAAGGTTTAGTTCTTGGTCTTGTATGTTCTGCAAATCTATTAATACCGATGAATTTTTAAAAAATTCAGGCGCTTGCTTAATTTTTTCCCGTAGCTGTAAGCTAAGTACATTAACATCTGTTGTATAGATATTGAGGACTGGGACGGTGATAACGCTACTTTTAAATTCAAAAGCAGGTAGGTTTTGTGAGTTTAAACTTGGAGTAGTGGCCATATGGTATTAAAAGTAAGGTTCTAAGGTGTTGATTCTATATCATTTGCGATTAAAAAAATATACAACATTAAAAAAACTGACTTTATTTTTGTTTTAGTTGCAGAAGGCTTAGGGTTGCAAGGCCTATGAAAGCAAGAAAAGTCCATGCAGGAATACTTAAGCCGAACAAGGTCCATAATACATCTGCACATTCCCCCGTACCACTAAGCATCAGCTTAACTGTTTCTGCTAATGGAAAGTTTTCAAAAATATAACTTAAGCCAGGGCTGCACTCGGGGACTTCATCGGCCGGTAGATTTTGTAGCCAAACGTGGCGAGCTGAAACGGCGCTACCAAATAAGGCTGATAATGCTCCGAACCCTGCGTAGTAACAAGTACCATTTGCAGATTTAGGGTTATGTAGGCTTGCAGCCAAAAAAATAAGTCCTGTGATGAGGATGGCAATACGTTGAGATATGCAGAGAGGGCAGGGCTCTAGTTCTTCGATAAACTGAAAATAAGCGCCAACGGCAAGCATAGAAAAACAAGCTAAAAAGCCTAAGAAAAACTCTGTTCGGTTAGAAAAAAACATTAATTAATAATTCCTATTTCTTTTTTGAAGTGTTTAATATCTCGATGAGAACCGAGTATAACTAAAATATCCCCAACATCAAGCATATGGTCTTGCTCACCCAATGCGAAATATAGTTTTTCCCCGAGTTCTTTATCGACTACACCAATTAAAAATAAGTTGTATTTTTCATGGATGCATAGGTTTTGCGTTGATGTTTTATCTAAAATAGAATTTTCTGGGATAGTAATTTCAGCCATATTAAGATCAGCGCGACCAAAAACAACATGGTCTAAAAGCCAGGTTAAATGTGGTTTGCTTAATAATTGGTAAACTTTATTACTACAAATTTTATAAGGGTCGATAATCCTATTAGCACCTGCCGCAAAAAGTTTTTCTTCTGATTCAGGGTGGTTGACTAAAGAGATAATGTTGAGTTTTTTATCAAGCGATCGAGCTGATAAGGTTAAAAAAACATTTTCTGAATCATGCTCTAAAAAACAAAAAAGGGTGGTGAGTGTCGAGCCGACGCCAACCTCGATTAAGTCATCATCTTGTCTATAATCAAGTTGACAAGCAATCAAGCCATTTTTTTGTGCAAGTTCTATTTTTTCAAGGTCAGAGTCAAGAATAATGATTTTTGTTTGTTTTTTGACGAGCTGAGAAATGAGCTCAAAAGATAAGCTGTTGTAGCCAAAAATGGCAGTTGTGCTATCACTCATAAGTCTTCCTTACGTGCGCTTAAATGGCTTTTTTCTATTAGGCTTTGTAAAAACTCTATACTTAACTGGCGGCCTAAAAGAACCAGAATATCGCCGTCATGGAGAATGAAACTTGGCTCAGGGTTAAAATAAAAGTGTTGGTTGCGTAATTTGTAACGATTTCTGCGTTTTTCATGGTTGGGACTTGCGCTAATGACACCAAGTAAGCTTGTTTTGTATTGGCTTAGCTGTGCTTGCTCTATGGTAAGCCCAGCTAGAAAGCATTTTTTAAGGATGGGTAGGGCATCAATTTGGCCGTCTTTTTGTTGGTGAAGAATGCCCTGAATAGCATCAAAAGCAACGGGTTGGCCGATATGCTCAGAAGCCAACAAACCAGCGATAGAGAAAGGTTGTACGATATGATTAGCGCCGGCTTGGTAAAGTTTTTTTACATTATCATCGCGGTTTGCGCGGGAGATGATATTGATGTCAGGATTTAAGTGGCGACTGGTTAAGGTAATGTAAACATTAATAACATCGTCGCCTGTCACACATAAAACGGTTTTAGCGCCATGATTAATGCCTGCATGTAATAAAGTGCTATTTTTGCTGGCATCTTCGTTGAGGGTAATATAGCCTTTTTGTATTGCTAAATCAGCATGCTGTTTGTCAGGGTCAATGACAATAAATTCTTTTTTGTTCTCAGATAACTGTTGCGCTATTTCTTGACCAACACGACCAAAACCGCAAAGAATAATATAATTTGTGCTTTTTTCAATGGTTGATTTTACTCTATCTTCTTGAAATTCAGACATTTTTTCACTGAAGGCTGCCACAATAATCGAGGTGAAAAAAGCGAGAACGCCCAGGCCAGAGATAATAAGTGCGCTAGTGACGAAGCGTCCACCGGTACTAACGGGTGTTATATCGCCATAACCCACAGTGGATATGGTGACTATTGCCCAATAAAATGCATCATATAAAGTGTTGATTTGACCACCGACTGATTGGTGCTCAAAAATATAAATGGCAGTACTCGCAATAAAAATTAGAAAGCCCATGAATATGGCAAGCGTGGTGAGTTCAAATTGTTTGCTTTTTAAAATGCCGGTAAACATTTGAATGCTTTGTGAGTAGCGCAGTAACTTGAACAGGCGAAAAATAAGGAAGACACGCAAAATACGCAGTGGGCGATAGCTAGGAAGTATCGCGAGCAGGTCAATAATTGCGCTAGGTGAAAAAATATAAGCTAACTTATTTTTTAATATTTGCCGGATAACTTTTGTTAAAGAAAAAGGTTGCCCTAGGTACTTGGTGTTTTCATGGTGTTCAATGATGATGTGATGCATGTCTGAATAAATCCAACCACGCAATAAATATTCGCATAAGAAAATGGATACTACGAAATTTTCAAAATAAATTGACCACAAATTACTTTCATTTTTCACTTCGTGTATCAGTATAAAAACACTGCTCATCACCAGCGTAATCATGAAAATATCAAAATAGGGTTTGATTTTGCTTTTAGGGTTTTCTAATAAATCATAGCAAAATCTTTTGTTGCGGTGATGCCGTTCCGAAGTTTTAACGCTGTAAGCAAGGTAGAGAGTTAGTCGTGTCAGCATGACTTTGTTAAATAATTTATAAGTTGTGAGAAAGTAACTGTTGCTCTAATAATTGTAACGCGTTAGCGCGATGACTGAGTTGATTTTTTTTGGCGGGAGATAATTCAGCTGAGCTGCAATTTTCTTTATCCAGCCAAAAAATAGGGTCATAACCAAAGCCATTACTTCCCTGCGGTGCGGTGAGGATTTTTCCTTCCCAGCTTGCTTGAGCAATAAAAGGAAAAGGGTCGTTTGCATGGCGCATAAGCACGATAACGCAAATAAAGCGCGCGCTACGTTTAGCATCCGGAATAGAGGCCATGTTTTTTAAGACCAAATTTAGGTTGTCGATATCTGTTGCTTTCTCGCCTGCATAGCGGGCAGATATAATGCCTGGTGCGCCTTGTAGTGCATCAATAACTAGGCCAGAATCATCTGCAATAGCCGGCAAATTACTCTGCAATGCGGCATTTTTAGCTTTTAGAATCGCATTTTCTACAAAAGTACTTCCTGTTTCTTCAATTTCAGTAATATTAAGTGATTGTTGAGTGATAATCGTGTGCCCGCTTAAAATATGCTGAATTTCCTTTATTTTTCCGCGATTATTACTGGCTAAAACAATTTTATCGGAATGGTTAAATAACATAGATTAAGCCTATATAGTGAATAAAAAACAAGGGTGCACTGCTAGTCAGGAAACCTCAGCGAACACTGGGGCGCAGGTCTTTAGCCTGCTTTTGTATAAATGCAGGCTAAAGACCTGCGCCCCATTTGGTATTATTTCTAATTTAAAAAAACGCCTTGCTTAAATAGCTGATTCCAGAGCCGCCGCTTGTTTTTTAAGTAAGTCCGCAATGCCTAATTTAGCAAGCGCGAGCATTTCATTTAATTCTGTTTGATGAAATGCATGACCTTCTGCAGTACCTTGCACTTCAATAAAGGCGCCAGCATCATTCATAACGATATTCATATCTGTTTCTGCATTGCTATCTTCAGGGTAATCTAAATCTAGAACAGGAACGCCATTGTAAATACCGACAGAAACAGAAGCAACTTGCCCATGAATAGGGTTCTTCTTAATTCTTTTCTTCTTTAACATCGATTCTATTGCGATTGAAAGCGCAACAAACCCGCCAGTAATGGATGCGGTACGGGTGCCGCCATCAGCTTGAATAACATCGCAATCAATAGTGATTGTATGTTCTCCTAATGCTGATAAATCAACCGCAGCACGTAGAGAACGAGCGATTAATCGTTGTATTTCTTGGGTGCGTCCGCTTTGTTTACCGCGACTTGCTTCGCGACTCATTCGAGAATGGGTTGAGCGAGGTAGCATGCCATATTCTGCCGTTATCCAGCCTTCACCTTTGCCTTTTAAAAAACGAGGCACGCGGTTTTCTACACTCGCGGTGCATAAAACACGCGTGTCCCCAAATTCAATCATCACTGATCCTTCGGCGTGCTTAGTGTAGCCACAGCTTAATTTAATCTCTCTCATTTGGTTGGGTTCGCGGCCACTAGGTCTCGTCATTATTTATACTCTTAGGGTAAAAATTCGTAGAGTATACCCTATAAAGAATAGCGATAGTGCATTTAGGAAATAACAGTTTTTAAATTATTGTATAATACTCAGCTTCAATTACGTCCCCATTGCATAACTGGATAATGCAGTCCCCTCCTAAGGGACCGCTGGCGGTTCGAGTCCGTCTGGGGACGCCATAT
>DAOUSK010000054.1 GCA_030627265.1 Methylococcaceae bacterium | reverse complement strand
CAAATAGGGAACTTTCCATATTGTTCTTGCAGTGCTTTGATTTCAGCTTTTACTTTAGGGCTGGCGGTAATGTTGGCTGCACCATAAAGCTTAGTCGCAATGGTTTCCATTTTGTCCCAAAGCGGAAGGTCTTCATCGTAAACATAGCTAAAGCCAGGCTCGCGATTATCAACAATATTTAGTACTTCTGTTGCTAAATCTTCAGCGCCTGCGCCACCGTCAGCCCAATGTTTAGAAACAATACATTTAGAACCTAAGGCTTCAACTTTTTCTTTGATTAAAGCAATTTCTGCGTCGGTATCAAAAGTGAAGTGGTTAATGCAGACAACACACGGTAGTCCGTAGTTTTCAGTGATGTTATGTAGGTGACGTTCTAAATTAGAAAAGCCTGCTTCGATAGCGGTGAGGCTTTCATTGTTTAAATCATCTTTACCAACGCCGCCGTGAGATTTTATTGCACGAGCGGTAGCAACTAAGACAACAGCGGATGGTTTTAAGCCCGCCATACGACATTTAATATCAATAAATTTTTCGGCACCTAAATCTGCACCAAAGCCTGCTTCAGTAATGGCGTAATCAGCAAGTTTTAAAGCTGTTTTAGTCGCTGTTACGGTGTTGCAGCCATGCGCGATATTGGCAAAAGGGCCGCCATGAATAATGGCTAAATTATTCTCTAAAGTTTGTACTAAGTTAGGTTTTATTGCATCTTTTAATAGCGCCGCCATTGCACCTTGTGCATTAAGATCGCGGGCATAAATAGGCGTTGTACGGTCTGATTTATAGGCGATAACGATGCGCCCTAAGCGTTCTTTTAAATCGGCACGGCTGGTTGCGAGACATAAAATAGCCATCACTTCTGATGCCACCACAATATCGTAGCCATCTTCACGTAAATAGCCGTTTCCTGGGCCGCCTTGGCCTACGGTTATTTGACGTAATGCGCGGTCATTCATATCAACGACGCGCTTCCATTTTATGCGACGTGAGTCAATGCCTAATGCGTTGCCGTGGTTTATATGATTATCTAGCATGGCAGATAATAAATTATGTGCCACGCCAATCGCGTGAAAATCACCGGTGAAATGTAAATTAATATCTTCCATAGGCACAACTTGTGAGTAACCACCGCCAGCCGCGCCGCCTTTCATTCCAAAACAGGGGCCTAATGATGGCTCACGTAGGCACATGATAGTGTTTTTTCCTAAGCGATTCATTGCATCGCCTAAGCCAACCGTTGTCGTTGTTTTTCCTTCGCCAGCGGGGGTAGGGCTAATAGCAGTGACTAGAATCAATTTGCCATCTTTTTGTTCTTTTAAACTGTCGATGTATTCAAGCGAAATTTTAGCTTTATAGTGCCCGTATGGCTCTAAGTGTTCAGCAGGCACATTTAATTTTTCGGCTGCTAAATTTATAATGGGCTGCATTTTTGCTTGTTGAGCGATTTCAATGTCAGACATGCGTACATCTCCAGAAGTTGTAATAAATAAGTATTTTTTAAATGCAAAAAGCCCGCATCATAAATGAGACGGGCTTTTTGTGATGTTAGATTACGGTAATGCTGTTAATTGTTATACACAGGGAATTTAGCGCATAAAGCATTCACTTTTGCTTTGGTTGCATTAATAATGCTGTCATCTTCCATATTTTCCATTACGTCACACATCCATGTTGCAATATCAGTGACTTCGGCTTCTTTAAATCCGCGAGTTGTTGGTGCGGGTGTTCCGATACGAATACCACTGGTAACAAAAGGTGACTCAGGGTCGTTAGGCACGGCATTTTTATTAACGGTAATATGGGCTTTACTTAAAGCTGCATCTGCTGCTTTACCGGTAATACCTTTTGGAATAAGAGAAACCAGCATTAAATGGTTATCTGTTCCGCCTGAAACAACATCAAAACCACGATCAAGAAACACTTTAGCCATGGCTTGCGCATTTTTAATCACTTGTGCTTGGTAGGTTTTAAACTCAGGTTGTAAGGCTTCTTTGAAGGCAACGGCTTTAGCTGCAATAACATGCATTAAAGGGCCGCCTTGAATACCTGGGAAAATATTTGAATTGAATTTTTTTTCAAGTTCAGGGTTGCTTTTACATAAAATTAGACCGCCACGAGGGCCACGTAATGATTTATGTGTCGTGCTAGTAACAACATCGGCAATAGGCACAGGGTTAGGGTATAAACCTGCAGCAACTAAGCCAGCAACGTGAGCCATATCAACAAATAAATAAGCGCCGACTTTATCCGCAATGTCTCTAAAACGTTGCCAATCCCAAATACGAGAATAAGCTGAAAAACCAGCGACTAAGACTTTAGGTTTATGCTCTAAGGCTAAACGCTCAACTTCATCGTAATCAATTTCACCTGTTTCAGGGTGTAGGCCATATTGAATGGCATGGTAAATTTTTCCAGAAAAATTAGGTTTTGCACCGTGGGTTAAATGCCCACCATCAGCTAAGCTTAAACCTAGAATAGTATCGCCAGGTTTAATTAAGGCCATAAAAACAGCCATGTTTGCTTGTGAACCTGAGTGAGGTTGCACATTAGCATAGTCGGCACCAAATAGTTCTTTAGCGCGATCAATAGCGAGTTGCTCAGCTTTATCAACAAATTCACAGCCACCATAATAGCGTTTGCCTGGATAGCCTTCTGCATATTTATTGGTTAGTTGAGAGCCTTGTGCTTCTAATACGCGCGGGCTAGTGTAGTTTTCTGACGCAATCAGTTCGATATGATCTTCTTGGCGTTGATGCTCTTCTGTAATAGCTTGAAAAAGTTCATCATCAAAGCCTTCAATAGTCATAGATTTTGTAAACATGCAGTGCTCCTGAGTGCGCTATTTTTATAAATTTTGGCGGATTAAAAGTATTTGTAAATCAGCGATATTTGGATCAATTGCGCTAGTTACGAGTAAATTCTTGGATTCTTTTAATACGTAATAACGGTTATTATTCGCTAAATATGCTTCTGGTTCAATCCCTGCGTGCAGTAAGCGGATAAAAGTTTGATTATCAATTCGACCTCCAGCGGAATCGGTAGGTCTTTCGAGCTGAATTCCTAGCATTGGTTGTTTAATTTTTGGCTGTAAGATGAATCGAGGTTAACGGCTTGATAAGAGTGAGTCGGCAGCTAAGATGCCCGATTGAAAATCAGTCAGAGCATCTTTGCCAAATTTTCTAAACCAGTCGGCCTTAATAAAAATTAAGCCATTTTTTTAGCAAGTTTAAATATCAACTCAGCATCAAAAACTTGTTTATTATCTTCGAATAATTTTTCAATACAAGCGCGGTGCAAAGCAAGCTTTAGCGTACCAAAGCCAATAGCGCCCCAAATGATTTTACCGTGGCGGTCTATGCCTCTGTCCATCATATCTATACCGCCGATCCCTAAAGGAGGGCTTGCATTAGCATCGGCGACCATTTCTAAGGTAGGGTTATCGACCCAGTGCTCTGTTTTTAGTAGCTCAACACCTGCAGCGCCCGCCGCTAAAATAATATGAGCACCTTTAATTGCAGCAGTTCGCGCTTCAAAACTATTGGCTTCAATTGCTGTTAGATCAACATTAAAACGTTTTTTCATGCTTGCGCAAGCATGTTCGGCTTTATCTAGATGCCGAGATGTGATGCTAACTTCAGCGCCTTCTTGAGCAAGCATCACGGCTGCGCGTTGCCCTACTGGGCCAGTACCTGCTAAAACGATCGCTTTTTTGCCTTTTAAAGAGCCACTACTTGCTAATTTTGCAACGGCAGCAGCAGCGGTGGTATTGCTGCCATTACTATCCAGCATAATGGATACTTGGAAGCCAGGGAAAAAGTAAGATTGCACTGCTTCAAATAACGCTTGTCCAGCTTCCATATCGCTACCGCCTACAAAAATCGCGGTATTCTTTTTTGATTTTGGAGGGCGCGTAAAAATAGTTCCTTCAACTAAGGGACGTATATTACTAGGTGTTAGATTTGCATGGCCGATAACGTGATCAGCACCACCATCATAGGCTACAACAGTGTCAAAAGAAGAGGGGTGAGTATCGGTATCAAATTGGAAAAGCAGTTTTTTCATTAGGGACTTGAATGTTTGTGACAATAATGCGTTTAAATATGGGTGAAATCGCGTTATTATACCTTATAAAAATAGAGTTCATCCTGATTTGAGTGCCGCAGAAAGTAAAGGGCATAAATGAAAGATTTGTGTTGATAAAACAAAAAAGATTATGAAATGAGAAATGAAATGAAGACACCGGTAAATGTCGCTGTTACTGGGGCAGCAGGACAAATTAGTTACTCTTTGTTGTTTCGGCTAGCCTCTGGTGAGGTGTTTGGTAATGATCAACCCATTATTTTACGCTTACTTGAAGTAACGCCAGCGCTGCACCGTTTGAATGGTGTTGTTATGGAGTTGAATGATTGTGCTTATCATTTATTACAGGGGATTGTACCGACAGACGATGCTTTAGTTGCATTTGATAAAGTTGATTACGTGTTTTTAGTAGGGGCGAAGCCAAGAGGTCCTGGAATGAAACGTAATGACTTGTTGGAATGCAATGCAGAGATTTTTTCTGCGCAAGGAAAGGCGTTAAATGCGGTTGCAAATCCTAATGTTAAGGTATTGATTACGGGGAACCCTGCGAATACAAATGCACTGATAACGCAGCGTAATGCACCTGATTTAGACCCTAAATGTTTTTCGGCGATGAGTATGTTAGATCATAATCGGGGCATTGGTTTACTCGCGGAAAAGTGTAATGCGCGCGCTGAAGATGTACGTAATATGATTGTTTGGGGGAATCACTCAGAAAGCCAATACCCAGATTTAACACATGCAACTGTGAAAGGGGTAAGTGCTTTATCTTTAGTGAATGATGAATGGGTTGCAAATGAATTTGTGCCTACTGTTCAGCATCGTGGAGCTAAAGTAATAGAAGAAAGAGGTGGTTTATCTAGTGCAGCATCAGCTGCAAATGCTGCGGTCTGTCAAATGCGCTCATGGACGATTGGGACAGCAAAAAGTGATTGGAGTGACTGGATTAGTATGGCCGTTATTTCCGATGGTAGTTATGGCATTGAAAAAGGCTTGTTTTATTCTTTTCCAGTTAAAGTTTCACCGGAGGGTGAGGTGACGATTATTCAAGACCTAGAGCGTAGTGAATTTAGTCGTCAATGCATGCTAGAAACAGAGCAGGAATTAAAAATAGAGCGCGATGCAATTGCGCATTTGCTGTAAGTTTTCATGCGCGTATAACCTACAAATCCACCGTAGGGTACGCATTGCGTACCTTTTAGCTATTTCTTAAAGAAAAACCTACATAAGTGTTAATAACTCTTCCAATATTCCACCATTACTAGCCAGTATTTGCTTAGGAAAAATACCTGCATTTCCTTTGAAATCGGTTACTGTGCCGCCTGCTTCTAATAAAATAAGTGCGCCAGCGGCAATATCATAAAGATTTAATTCTTGCTCCCAAAAGGCATCAATTTGTCCGTCGGCGACTAAGCACATATCCATCGCAGCTGAACCAAAGCGGCGTTGTCCAGTTGTTCTTTGTGCTATGCGGCCAAAGCGCTCAAGATTGTTTTCTTCTAAGTAAGAGCGCAAGCAAGCAAAGCCTGTGCCTACCATGGAATTAGCTAAATCAGTTTCATTTGAAACACTAATCTTTTTACCATTCTTAAATGCGCCCTTACCTTTTTCAGCGCAATAATAATCATCAAGTGCTGGCGCGAAAACTGCGCCCATTATTAGCTCACCTTCAATTTCTAAGGCAACGCTAATCGACCAAAAATATTGCCCCTTAGCGAAGGAGTGAGTTCCATCTATTGGGTCAACTATCCAGCGATTATCCTGAAATTCTGTTTTGCCACTTTCTTCTCCCCAGAATCCATATTCTGGAGTTTGATGAGCTAATTCTTGTTGTAGAAATTTTTCCACTGCAACATCAGCCGCAGTAACGAAATCTCGTGGGCTTTTTTGTGAAATCTCTAAATTTTGTAAGTCGTTAAAATGGCTTAGAGCGATTTCACCCGCTTGGCGGACAATATTTTCAAGTATATTAAAGGTGACAGGCATAAGTAAAATAGATTAGCTAAAGGGAAATAAGCGATAAAGTATAGCATACAAAGCCTTACAGTTAATTTGGGGTGATAGTAATGTTTTAGCGGGTGGATTATTTCTCTTATGCCTTGAAGGATGATTTTTTTTAAGCTATATTGATTCGCAATATTATGTAACATGCTACCCGTTAGGTAGTATGAAATTATTAAGTGATAACACCTAGTTATCGAGAAGAGAGGCTTTTGATGAGTGGATTGAATGCAGAAGATTTGGGACTAAAACGAGTCGCAAATGTCTACCACAATTTGAGTTACGATGAGTTGTTTAAACACGAAAATACTAACCAAGAAGGGCGTGTTGCAACAAATGGTTCTATGATGATCGATACAGGAAAATTTACTGGGAGATCACCTAAAGATAAGTATTTTGTTGAGCAGGGGGCATCAAAAGATAATATCTCATGGGGTAATATCAATAAACCTGTTTCAGCTGAAATTTTTGATGAACTTTATGAAGATGTGACTGAATATCTTTCAGATAAAGATATTTATGTAACGGACGGTTATGCTGGGGCAAGTAAAGATATTCAGCGATCGGTAAGGTTTATTACAGAATTCGCTTGGCAGTCACACTTTGTAAAGAATATGTTTATTCGCCCAGGAGCGGATGAATTGGAAGGCTTTGCACCTGATTTTCGTGTTTATAATGCTAGCCATTTAACGAATGAAAAATGGCAAAAACAGGGTTTAAATTCAGAAGTTTTTGTGATTTTCAATGTAGAAAAGAATATCGCAATTATTGGTGGTACTTGGTACGGTGGGGAGATGAAAAAAGGCATCTTCACGATGATGAACTACTGGTTGCCACTTAATGATATTTTGTCTATGCATTGCAGTGCAAATGTCGGAAAAGAGGGTGACGTAGCGCTATTTTTTGGTTTATCGGGTACGGGTAAAACGACACTTTCTACTGATGCAGAGCGCGAATTAATCGGTGATGACGAACATGGCTGGGATGATGCCGGTGTGTTTAATTTTGAAGGCGGATGTTATGCAAAAACCATCGATTTAGCTGAAGAAAGCGAGCCTGAAATTTATGCTGCCATTAAACGTGATGCCTTATTAGAAAATGTTGTAGCCGATGCCGCAGGCGAAGTCGATTACACAGATAAGTCTAAAACTGAAAATACTCGTGTTTCATATCCTATTGAGCATATTGAAAATCATCGGGCTAGCTTACAAGCCGGAATGCCTCAAAACATTATCTTTTTAAGTTGTGATGCTTTTGGTGTATTGCCACCGGTATCTAAGTTAACGAAAGAACAGGCGATGTATTATTTCTTATCTGGTTACACAGCTAAAGTTGCTGGTACAGAGCGAGGAATTACCGAACCAGTGACTGCTTTTTCTGCTTGTTTTGGAGAGGCCTTTTTACCATTACACCCCACTGTTTATGCTGAGCTATTAGGTAAAAAGATGGATAAGCATAACGTCAATGCTTACTTAGTTAACACAGGCTGGGTTGGTGGTGGTTATGGCGTTGGTAAGCGTATGAGCATTAAAGGCACGCGTGCTTGCATTAACGGCATTTTAGATGGCAGTATTAATAAATCAGAATTTGCAACAGTGCCTTTCTTTCAGTTACATATTCCAACAACGTTAGAGGGAGTTGATAGTCAGTTACTGAATCCTCGTGATGCTTGGGAAGATAAAGCAAGTTATGATGCAACAGCGGCTAAATTAGCAGGCATGTTTGTAGAAAACTTTAAGAAATATACCAATGATGACAATGGTTTTGATTACACACAAGCAGGACCGCAGCTGTAAGCTAAGTTATTTGATTTAGCTGAATAATGAAAGGGAGAGCTGATTGAAATTAGTTCTCCCTTTTTTATGATTGATTAGCAAGATATAAATGACTGCTATTAAATTAAGAGACTTAATGTGTAGGATGGGTAGAGTGTCTTTTGCGAAATCCATCATTTACGATATTGATGAGCTTTCTTAACTTAATGGGCGTGATGCTTTAAATAGGGTACGGGTAGTTATTATTCGTACTAATTAGTTTTTAATATTCTTTAGGAGAAAATTGATGGCGATTAACATTGCAATTAATGGGTATGGTCGTATTGGGCGTAATATTGTGCGTGCTGTGTATGAAAACAATCGTACTAGCGAAATAAAAGTTGTCGCTATTAATGATTTAGGTGATGCTGCAACGAATGCACACTTAACACAATACGATACTGTACAAGGAAAATTTCCTTTTGAAGTAACGATAGACGGTGATTATATTGTCATTAATGGCGATAAAATTCGTGTTTTTGCTGAAAGAGACCCAGCTAAGATACCTTGGGGTGAGGTTGGTGTTGATGTGGTTCACGAATGTACTGGTTTCTTTGCGACTAAAGAAAAAGCATCAGCACATTTAGCAGCAGGGGCCAAAAAAGTTATTATTTCAGCACCAGGGGGTAATGATGTTGATGCAACGATTGTTTATGGTGTGAATCATGATATTTTAAAAGCATCAGATACCGTTATTTCTAATGCATCTTGTACGACCAACTGTCTTGCTCCATTAGTTAAGCCGTTATTAGATGAAATTGGTATTGAAACAGGTTTGATGACGACTATTCATTCTTATACCAATGACCAGGTTTTAACCGATGTTTATCATAAGGATTTACGTCGTGCGCGTTCAGCGACGCAATCTATGATCCCAACTAAAACGGGTGCTGCCGCTGCGGTAGGGCTGGTATTACCGGAATTAGTTGGTAAATTTGATGGTTTTGCTATGCGAGTGCCGACGATTAATGTCTCGGTCGTCGATTTAACTTTTGTTGCTTCACGTCCAACCACTAAAGAAGAAATTGATAGCTTGTTAAAAACGGCATCTGAAGGTTCATTAAAAGGCGTTTTAGCTTTTAATGATAAGCCTTTGGTCTCTCATGATTTTAATCATGACCCAGCATCTTCAACTTATGAAGCTGGTTTTACTAAAGTAACGGGTGGCGTATTAGTGAAGGTATTGTCTTGGTACGATAATGAGTGGGGCTTTTCAAACCGTATGTTGGATACAACCGTTGCACTAATGAATGCGGAGTAATATTTCTGTCGTATTTTAGGGGTACACTAGGGTTAGTTTATTAAGGCTATATGCCTTAAATAAACTAACTCTTTTTGTTTTTTATTTTCTCTTTTATAATTTTTTGGACTGATATGACTGCATTAAGAAGAACTAAAATTGTTGCTACTTTAGGTCCTGCGACAGATGATTTGGAAGTACTAGAAAAATTATTTTATGCAGGTATTGATGTTGTACGCTTAAATTTTTCACACGGAAAAGCACAAGACCATATTGATCGAGCAAAAAAAATACGTGCGATGGCGAAAAAAACAGGCCGTAGAGTAGGAATATTGGCAGATTTACAAGGGCCAAAAATTAGAATTTCACGCTTTGCGAATGATAAAATTTGGTTGAATGAAGGGCAGTACTTTGCTTTAGATATTAATTTAGGTGAAGAAGAGGGTGATCATGAGCAAGTTGGGATTACCTATGAGCCACTATCACGAGAAGTAAAAAAAGGCGGCCGCTTATTGCTAGATGATGGGCGCATTGTTTTGGAAGTTGATAAAGTCGAGAAAGGCAGAGTGAGTTGTACTGTTATTGTTGGAGGACAGTTATCCAATAATAAAGGTATTAATCTTTTAGGCGGAGGCTTATCAGCAGCGGCTTTAACGGATAAAGATAAAGAAGATATTAAAACCATTGCTAAAATAAAAGCCGATTTTGTTGCTATCTCTTTTCCACGTTCAGCAAAGGATATGCATGAAGCAAGAGAGTTATTGAATGCAGCCGGATGTTGTGACGTAAGTTTGGTAGCGAAAATGGAGCGTGCAGAAGCAATGGAAGTGATGGATGAAATTATCTTAGCTTCAGATGTCATTATGGTTGCACGGGGAGATTTAGGGGTAGAAATTGGCGATGCTAATTTACCGGCCGCTCAAAAACGCTTAATTAAACGCGCAAGACAACTAAATCGCGCTGTAATTACTGCAACGCAAATGATGGAATCTATGATTGAAAATGCGATTCCAACACGAGCAGAAGTGTTTGATGTTGCGAATGCGGTTGTTGATGGGACGGATGCTATTATGCTATCGGCAGAAACTGCAATGGGTAACTATCCTGTGCAAACGATCGAGGCTGTGTCACGAGTTTGTCTAGAAACAGAGAAGCAAAGTAGTGTTCGAGTTTCCAAGCATAGAGTCGACATGCAATTTGATCGAGTAGATCTTGCTATTGCTATGGGGGCGATGTATATGGCAAACCATATGGATACACAAGGTATCATTTCTTTGACTCAATCCGGTTCAGCACCGCTGTGGATGTCACGTATTAGTTCTAGTTTGCCTATTTTTGCCTTCAGTAATAAAGAGGCAACATTAGGTAAAGTTACCCTGTATCGAGGTGTTATTCCTGTTTATTTAGAATTAAAATTTTCTGATCAAGCCGCATTAAACCAAGCGGCATTAAAGACATTGAAAGATTTGAAATATGCACAGGTAGGGGATACTTATATTCTTACAGAAGGTGATTTAAATGCTGGTGCAGGTGGGACTAATGCTTTAAAAGTTTTTTCAGTCAAAGAAGATGAGAAAAAGAAAGCATAATTATTAATACCCTCTTAAAGATAAGGGATTGAAAGGGAAAAGTAATTTGATTTTATGGTATAATCTACCCCGTATTTAAAAATTTAGGTACGGAAGTGGCTTAATAAAAATGTATTAAGTTTCGCTGTAATTATAATAACAATTATTTATACGAGGTAAAATTCCCCAATGGTTTTATTAAAAAAATTAGTACTAGCTTTATCACTAAGCACTGCAATGATGGCAGTAGCACCTTCTGTAATGGCTTTAGAGAAAGGCGCAAAAATCAAACACCAAACAAATGAAGGTGTTCTTGTAGCATTTGATGAATCAATTGAAGCAATTGAAGCGGCATCAGTTGCTTTAAACTCTGGTGCTGAGAAAAAAGAAGTTTTAGCTTTAATGAAAGTAGCTAAAAGAAAGCTAAATAAGATTGAAAGTGCAACTGTTAATAGAGCTAAACAAGAGTCTAATAAGTACCTTAGACTTTCTCGTAAAGCGCTTAAAGATGATGATATGGGTGAAGCTGTAGAAAAAATGGCAGAAGCTGTTCAAAGCTATAAAGACCTTAAGCAAATCTACCTTGACTTCTAAAGATATTTTTTATATTTAGATTTTAAAGTAAGGGAGAGGCTGCGATATTTGCAGTCTCTCCTTTTTTTTGCCTAAAATTTGATGACTTAGCCTTTAGGTTTTAACTGCTGTAAGTCATCATGGTGGTTGAAATCAACACCAACACTAACAATAAAGCTGGTCGCTTCTTCAATAGACATTTTAGACTTAATGATTTTTGATTCATGCACAATCACTGTGAAGCCAGAAGTCGGATTGGGCGATGTCGGAATAAATAAAATATACATATCCTTTTCTTTATTGGTGACATAAGCAGGTACCCAGACATCTTCCTTGGGGTATTCAGTAAAAACAACTTCGCGGGCATCTCTGTGCTCATGCCCAGAAAATAGATTAACAACTTTTTTGGTGACGCGATAGATGGTATTGAGTAGGGGGATACGATTTACAGTGGCATCAATTAAGGCAATAATCCACGTTCCGCCCATTTTAGTCAGTCGATAACCAACGTAAACAAATAAAGAAAAACTTAAAGAAAAAATAATAAGCGTAATAAGGTAATTATCCCAGTAACCATAAACGAGTTGAAATGAGCTGGAAATCAGATCTTTCATAAATAATACGATCTGTAGGATAACCACAACGGGGATGAAGGCTAAAACTCCAATTAAGAAATAATTAGCAATGCGTTTTAAAAGAGTATTCATATTTTTCCATTTTTTATTATTGTTGTAAGAAATTAAAATGATTTATAGAGCAGTAAACCTCCAGAGACAGCAAGAAACAGTGCAAATAATTGCGTATATTTTGAGTTATCAATTTGGTTGTATACCGTTTCCTCCGTGATTAAAAAGATCACAAGTGAAATTTGTAATAAGCTCATTTGTACCGTATAAGATAAACCTGCCTCAAATCCGATAAAGAATAAGGTGATCAATTGTACCAGTGCAAAACTGGCATAACAAAGAGCAACGGTAACGCGAGCATTATGCTTAGGTAAGTCTTGTTTATGAATTAATGCCGTTAAGAGAGAGCCACCTAAATTACTAACACCATGAACGATACCTGTAATAGCTAAAAAAGAGCGCTCATACTGAATAAGTGATGAGAGTTTTTTATCAACGCTAGGGAAAATATTTTTTGCTGCCACTAACAGTAAAAAAAGCCCGACGACTAAGCTAATATTAAAATGAATATTAGTAATAATAGCTAAAAATAAGATGATGAAAGGGATGCTATAACATAAGGTATTTTTATATATCTTTAGATCAATAAACTGATAATGCTTGATGATTTGTAGCAGATTGACAGAGATAGAAATGGGTAATAATACCGAAAGGGCAAAACTAAAATCGTAGCCTAATAAGAGTAATATTGGTGTACCAAATAAAAGGATACCCACACCAAATAAAGATTGAATAATCGTTGTAAGGACTAAGGTAAATAAAATATCAATAGGCATAAGGGCAAAAATTATTTAATTAAGTTAATAACAGATTAAGTTCGATTTTTTTGTTGTTTTTCCCAAGTCCAAGCGTGGCGAACAATGGTTTCCAAATCATTAAACACAGGTTGCCAGTTTAATTCTTTTTGTGCTTTTTGAGCATCAGCAACTAAAACAGCGGGGTCGCCCGCGCGTCGCTCACCCGATAAAACTTGAACAGTACAATGGTCTTCAGCAACAACAGTTTGCACAACATCCAGTACTTGCTGTACAGAAAACCCTGAGCCATTACCTAAATTATAGCGAAGAGCACCTGATTTTTCTTTATTGATTAATAAATCTAAAGCGAGGGCATGAGCACTACATAAATCAGTAATATGAATGTAATCACGAATACAAGTGCCATCGTCAGTAGGGTAGTCACGACCAAAAACGGTAATCGCTGCACGCCTTCCAGAAGCGGCTTGTAAAATCAGAGGAATTAAATGTGTTTCAGGATCATGGCATTCGCCTAAATCTCCCTCTGGGTCTGCACCACAAGCATTAAAATAGCGCAAACAAACAGAGTTAAAATCATACGCGTTAGCGTAATCTTGTAATATCGTTTCTACCATTAACTTAGTTGTGCCATAAGTATTGATAGGTCTTTGCGGGTGATTTTCATCAATAGGTGAATACTCAGGCTCTCCAAAGGTAGCCGCAGTCGATGAAAAAATGAGATTTTTAACCTTATGACGTAACATGACATCTAATAAATTTAAGGTACCTGATACGTTATTTCGATAATACTTTGCTGGATTGGTCATTGATTCACCGACCAAGCTATTTGCGGCAAAATGGATGACACCATCAAAATGATGCGTGCTGAATAACTTTTCTAAACAATGTGTATCGGCAAGGTCACCGACGATTAACTCACCATATTTAGCTAAATGTCGAAAACCTGTCGATAAATTATCTAAGATAATGACTTCATTACCAGATTTGGCAAGCATCTTTGCCATATGAGAGCCAATATATCCTGCACCACCAACGATAAGAATTTTATTTTTCATAGTTATTTATTGTGAGTTGCCTAGTGATTAAACTTACCATACTTTAATAACATTAAGGGTAGTAATAAAAGGTTTAAAAAAGTAGAAGAAACTAAACCGCCAATAATAATAGCCGCCATAGGCCCCATAATTTCTAAGCCTGGGTTATCACTATTAAAGGCGATAGGAGCCATCGCTAAAGAAGTCACTAAAGCAGTCATCAGTATAGAGGGTAGGCGTTCTTTAGCCCCTTTAAAAGCGGTTGCCTGATTCCAAGGTAACTTCTCTTCTTCCACTAAATACTGGTAGTGTGAAAGTAACATAATACTGTTACGAACGGTAATGCCAAAAAGCGTGATAAAACCGATAATAGAGCCAACGGACAAGCTATCATTAATTAGTATAACGGCAATAATGCCACCAATTAATGAAAAAGGCACATTAATTAGAGTGATAGCAACATGGCGCAAATTTCCAATTGCAATATAAATAAGAAATAACACGCCGATACTGGCGAGTAGCGAATGCAAAATAAGGTCCTTTTTAGCTTGAGCTTGTTCGACCGCTGCTCCCGTGAATTCAGGGTAGATACTGCCATTAAAGCGAATCTTCGCCTGCATTTCTTGTTTTAACTCATGTATAAAAGAGTCAATATCACGCCCAGTGACATTGCAGGTAATGCTTTGTCGTCGTTGCGCATTTTGGTGCAAAATATTATATCGCCCTGAGCTATGTTGAATAGTAGCGACATCACTCAATTTAATCAGTTGCCCAGAGAGCGTTTTAATGGGTAATTGAGCAATACTATCTGCTTGCTGACGTAGTTCGGGTTTTAAAGTGACCGTGATAGCAATTTGTCGGTTACCTGATAAATGTTTACCGACTTTGATACCTTGGTACGCTGTTTGTACAGTTTGCAAAACCGTACTTGCTGGTACGCCCCAGAAATTAAGTTGCTCTTGATTTAATTGGACTTGAATTAAAGGTGTTCCAGGCGGAGAACGCAATTGCACATCAGTTGCACCTTGTATGGAGTGCATAAGATTAGCAACTTCTTGCGCTTTTTTATCCAGCGCATTTAAATCATTGCCATAGATATTAACCACAATAGGCGAGGTATAGCCTGAAATGGTTTCATCTACACGTTCGGTTAAAAAAGTATTGGCTTCAAATAACAGCCCAGGAAAACCCTCTAAAATATCACGTAATTTTTCTAAAACAACTTGCTGCTTTTCGCCCGATAAAGGCTTTAAGCGCACTTCAAATTCGCTGTAATGACTACCATAAGTATCTGCACCACGCTCGGCACGCCCCGCCCATTGAGAGACAGACTCAATCTCTTCTATTTGGGTGAATTGCGCTGTTAATTGGCTGCCTTGGCGTATTGATTCTTCTAAAGAGGTACCCGGAATACTTGTGGTATGCACAATGTAATGCCCTTCGCGTAATTCAGGTAAAAATTTATGCCCTAAGCTAGAAAATTGAATAATTGCTGCAATAGAAATAGAGAGGCATGTTAATAGGATAGCGATGCTATGTTTAGAAATTAACTGCATAAGAGCAATATACCGCGGGGTTAAATAAGCAATCAATGGTGGTGATTTTTCCAGCGATAGATTTTTACTTAACAGTAGATAGCAAAGCGCAGGCGTTAGTGATAATGCTACTAATAAAGACATTAAAATAGCTAAAATATAAGAAT
>DAOUSK010000173.1 GCA_030627265.1 Methylococcaceae bacterium | reverse complement strand
GAGTTGAACCGGCACGACCTAAGTCACCACCCCCTCAAGGTGGCGTGTCTACCAATTTCACCACATCGGCATATTTTTTTAAGGTATAACAACCTCATCTGCTACTGCAGGAACAGCATCTGTAGGGTTGGTTTTTACGCCCGTAATTGCTTTAATTCCTGTTGAAACATTACTATTAAACTCAACAGCAACAGCTCTATCTTCCAGGACAACAGGTTCAGCAGTATTGGCTTGATCTTCAGCAATTGTTGGTACTTCAGCAGCCAGTTGATCAACAATAGGCGCATCCATTAAATCAACATCATCCCCTGATTTGCCACTTAAAACAGCAAGGCCTAAACTCGTTGAGAAAAAAACTGCCGCCAAAATACCTGTCGTTGTCGAAAGAAAAGAAGCTGAACCCTGAGCGCCAAAAACACTACCAGATGAACCACTACCAAATGCAGCCCCTGCATCTGCGCCTTTTCCGTGTTGAATCAAAACTAGCCCAATAACAGCTAAACCCACTAAAACATGTCCGATTATAATAACTTGATACATTTTTACTTTTGAAATGATGAATAAATTTTTAAAAAAGAGTCCGCATTTAACGAGGCTCCACCGACTAATACACCATCAATATCAGGCATAGCTAGTAATTTTTGTGCATTTTCTGGTTTAACACTTCCGCCATAGAGTATTTGAATTTTATCAGCTACTTTTTGACTTTTACTGGCAATTAATTGCCTTATAAAATAATGCACATCCTGTGCTTGTTGGTCTGTTGCTGTCTTTCCCGTTCCTATCGCCCATAAAGGCTCGTAAGAAATAACAGCATTCATAAAGCTTTCAATACCTGCTTTATCAATCACAGTATTTATTTGCTCAGCAATCACATCAAATGCTGTGCCATTTTCACGTTCTTCTAGCGTTTCACTGGTACTTAAAATAGGAATGATACCACCAGAAATTGCTTGGCAAAATCGCTCAGCAACTGCAAGGTTAGTATCTGCATAAAACTGCCGACGCTCAGAATGACCCACAATTGCATATTTACAATCAAACTCTTTTAACATAGCGGCCGATATTTCGCCCGTATAGGCCCCTGTAGAATGAGCCGCAACATTTTGTGCACCGCAAATTATTGATGTATTTGCGATTTTCTCACTAATTTCAGGGATGTATAAATAAGGCGGGCAAATAACAAGATCTGCATTTATTTCTGGAATTTTAGCAACAATAGCATTAACAAGCACCATAGCACTTGATCTATCAACATTCATTTTCCAATTGCCGATAGCTAAACCACGTCGCATCAATTTCTCCAGAGCCTTATTCGACTACCTATAATTTTAATCGGACTATTATAACTTAGTATTTCCTTTTTAGGGCTAAGCTTTTTAAAAATACTGCCTTCCGCTTTTAAAGCGCTTTATTTACTGCATCAACCAATAAATTTGCTTGTTTGTTTACTTCCACTTCATCAACCCCTTCTACCATCACCCTAATTAATGGCTCTGTTCCTGAAGCTCTCAATAGTACGCGTCCTTTATCAGCTAGCGTTTTCTCAGCTAATTGCACGGCTTTTTGTATCACTTCATTTTTAGCTATATCAATTTTCTTTTCAATTTTGACATTCAATAAAACCTGAGGGTACTTCATCATTTCAGATTTTAGTTCATGTAGTGTTTTACCCGATTTATTGACCTCAGCTAAAACCTGTAATGCAGCAACAATACCATCCCCAGTTGTCGTTTTATCTAAACAAATAAGATGCCCTGAGCCTTCGCCACCAATCTCACTGTGATGTTTTTTCATCAATTCCATCACGTAGCGATCACCGACATTAGCCCTTATTAAATCAACACCCAAGGCTTTTAAAGCATGCTCCATACCTAAATTAGTCATTAAGGTGCCAATAACAGGTCCTTTCAGCTCACCTGCTGCAAGCCTTGCTTTAGCAATAATAAAGATAAGTTCGTCACCATCAACCACTTCGCCTTTATGATCCACCATAATCAAGCGATCACCATCGCCATCTAAGGCAATACCTAAATCTGCACGATATTCAATGACGGCAGCCTGCAACTGTTCTGGCTGCGTTGCACCACAGTTTTGATTAATATTAATGCCATCGGGGCTAGCGGCAATGGTAACAACTTCCGCGCCGACCTCTGTAAAGACGTGCGGTGCGATATGGTACGTTGCTCCATTTGCGCAATCAACTACAATACGTAAGCCTTTAAAATCAATACCTGATTCAATACTCGCCTTGCAAAATTCTATGTAGCGTCCCGCAGCATCATCTAAACGCTTCGCTTTTCCTAGCTGTCTTGAGTCAACCGTTGTCATAGGCTGCTCTAAATAAAACTCTATTTGATGCTCTAAATCATCGGGCAACTTAGTGCCTTCTGTCGAAAAGAATTTAATGCCATTATCATAATAAGGGTTATGCGAAGCACTTATCACAATACCGGCTTTTGCTCTTAAGGTGCGTGTTAAATAAGCAATTCCAGGTGTTGGCATAGGCCCCAATAAATGTGTATCCACACCTGCAGCCGATAAACCAGCTTCTAATGCAGACTCAAACATATAACCCGAAATTCTGGTGTCCTTACCTAATAAAACGACACCTTTTCCTTCTTTTGCAAAAACCTGCCCTATCGCCCAACCTAACTTAAGAAAAACATCGGGGGTAATAGGAGACGTGCCTACTGCACCACGAATTCCATCGGTACCAAAAAACTTTTTACTCATAATGACACCTAGTCCGTAGTACTCGATTGTTCAATAACGGTTTTATCATCCCATCCATTAGGATCTCTTACCGGTTTACGCGCCATTAAATCTTCAATTTGATCTTTATCAATCGTTTCATATTTCATCAAAGCTTCCGACATAGTATGTAAAATATCTTCATTCTCTTTTAATATTTTTTCAGCGCGTGCATAATTTTTATCGATAACATTCCGAATCTCTTCATCAATAATATGTGAGGTTTCATCAGCGACTGTTTTATGCTGCGTAACAGAACGCCCTAAAAACACCTCACCTTCTTCTTCGCTATACGCCAAAGGCCCTAACCGCCTTGACAAGCCCCATTTGGTTACCATATTCCTTGCTAATTCAGTCGCCCGCTCAATATCATTTGAAGCCCCTGTAGAAACCTGCTCCCAACCAAAAATCTGCTCTTCCGCAATACGGCCACCATATAAGCTGGAAATCATACTATCCAGTTTACATTTACTCGCGCTATATTGATCTTTTTCAGGCAAAAACATGGTCACACCTAAAGCACGACCACGAGGCATAATACTTATTTTATAAACAGGATCATGTTCCGGTACCAATTTACCCACAATGGCATGACCTGCTTCATGATAAGCAGTCATTTTTTTCTCTTTTTCATCCATCACCATTGAGCGTTTTTCAGCGCCCATAATGATTTTATCTTTCGCCTTT
>DAOUSK010000135.1 GCA_030627265.1 Methylococcaceae bacterium | reverse complement strand
GGTTTTTCGTAGGATGGGTAGAGCGTCTTTTTGCGAAACCCATCATCATTATACGTAGAGTTGATGATGGGTTTCACTGCGCACCTAAAAGCAGGTGCTACGTTCTACCCATCCTACATAAAATCGTGCTATTACAATTACTTATAACAGCTTGCATTTATTTAGGTACGAAAAGAAATTACATTAAAATATAAGCACGGCCCAAACACTAATTTAACTTTTTTGTAGAACGGGAAGAATGAAGTGCCTACTTTTTAGGCACATTATGAACCCCAATCAACCCAACTGAATTCATAGAGAAAAAAATGAGCAAACGTAAAGGCATTATTCTAGCAGGCGGCTCAGGCACGCGCCTATACCCCGTTACAAAAGTAACTTCCAAACAACTACTGCCTATTTATGATAAACCCATGATCTATTATCCGCTTAGCACTTTAATGCTAGCCGGAATAACAGACATTCTCATTATCAGCACACCTCAAGATACACCCCGTTTCCAAGAGTTACTCGGTGATGGTAGTGATTGGGGGCTTAATCTCCAGTATGCCGTACAACCTAGCCCAGATGGCTTAGCGCAGGCTTTCACCATAGGCGCTGACTTTATTGGCAACTCACCCTCTGCACTCGTCTTAGGTGATAATATTTTTTATGGCCATGATTTACAATTATCACTCAATCATGCATCACAAAAAACAGAAGGTGCCAGCGTCTTTGCTTACCATGTACATGACCCTGAGCGTTATGGTGTTGTCGGTTTTGATAAGCAAGGTGTCGCAACATCAATAGAAGAAAAGCCGCTAACCCCAAAAAGTAATTATGCGATTACGGGGTTATATTTCTATGATAACCAAGTCATCGATATGGCTAAAACACTCAAACCTTCGGAGCGTGGCGAATTAGAAATTACCGACATTAACAAAATCTACCTAGAACAAAAACAACTCAGCGTAGAAAAAATGGGGCGTGGTTACGCGTGGCTAGATACTGGAACACATGAAAGCCTCAATGAAGCCAGCACTTTTATTGAAACTATCGAACGTCGCCAAGGCCTAAAGGTTGCCTGTCCTGAAGAAATAGCTTTCCGCAGAGGCATGATCAACGCAGAAAAATTAGCTGAATTAGCACAGCCACTCGCTAAAAATGGCTATGGCCAATACTTACTTAAATTATTAAAAGAAGATACGTCATTATGAAAGTGACTCCCACAAATATTCCAGACGTATTGATTATTGAACCAAAAGTTTTTGGTGATAGCCGTGGCTTTTTCTTTGAGAGTTTTAATCAACAAGCCTTCAATGAAGCCACAGGGCAAAATTGTCAATTTGTGCAAGATAATCACAGCCGCTCAGCAAAAGGCGTATTACGAGGCCTACATTATCAAATCCAACAACCGCAAGGTAAATTAGTTCGCGTCACTAGTGGGGCTGTGTTTGATGTCGCAGTCGATATTCGCAAATCCTCGCCCACTTTTGGCCAATGGGCTGGCGTAGAATTAAATGCAGAAAATCATCATCAACTTTGGGTGCCTGCTGGCTTTGCCCATGGATTTGTTGTTTTAAGTGAAACTGCAGATTTTCTGTATAAAACGACGGATTACTATGCGCCCGAATTTGAGCGTTGCATTGCATGGAATGATCCGGCTATTGGCATAATCTGGCCGGTTGATGAGACACCACAACTTTCTAGGAAAGATCAGCAAGGTACATTATTAAAGGATGCTGAGATATTTTCTTAAGAGGCTGTGAAAGTATTCAATAATAACCTTAAAAACAGGTTTCGTAGTGCCAGTTAACAATACAAAACCGTAGCCCGTATGGAGGCACGGAATACGGGATAAGCAGCGCATCGAATGCCCCGCATTACGCAAGCTCCATATGGGCTATGTGCTTCCTAACCATAAATATCAACACAAATTTAAAAGCCTTCCTCAAACATATTTCACGTAGGATTAGTAGAGCATCTTTGTTGCGAAACCCACCATTTTATGAACCACCGCCTCGCCCTATCATTTATTTTAAGTCCTGCCCTGCCATCCACAACCAATCTCTCACTTCACATTGCGGCACAAAACCAGAAACTGACTCCATTAAGATAGCTCTCATTTCTAAGCAATCATCCTTCTCGACTGCCGTTTTTAAACGATCCAAACGCATATTAAGCTCCTCCCAAGGAATAACGTCCTCTTCAGCTCGCATAATCCTAGAATGAACCGTATCAGAAACATTATCACCAATTAATAATTCTTCATACAGCTTTTCACCAGGTCTTAGCCCTGTAAAAGTAATTTCGACCTCCCCATTCAAGTGATGCTCATCTTTGACCTCCAAGCCACTTAAATGAATCATCCGTTTAGCTAGATCAACAATTTTAATGGGCTCTCCCATATCTAAAACAAAAACATCACCGCCTTGCCCCATTGCACCTGCTTGTATCACTAACTGAGCCGCCTCAGGTATGGTCATAAAATAACGAATAATGCGTGGATCAGTCACAGTAACTGGGCCACCTTGTGCAATTTGCTCTCTAAATAAAGGAATAACGGAGCCAGACGAGCCCAACACATTACCAAAACGCACCATGGTAAAACGGGTATTATGCCCTTCCTCTAAACTTAAGCCCTGTAAAACCAACTCAGCAAAACGCTTAGTCGCGCCCATCGTATTTGTTGGCCTTACGGCTTTATCTGTCGAGATAAGAACAAACGTTTCAACATGACAAGCAATCGCCACCTGAGCAAGGCATAGCGTCCCTAGTACATTATTTTTAACCGCTTCACATGGATTATGCTCAACCATGGGCACATGCTTATAAGCTGCTGCATGATAGATCGTTTGTACATTAAGCACCGTACAGACTCTCTTCAAGCGTAACTCATCAATAACAGAGCCTAATACGGGAATAATTTCAAACTCGCACACAGCTAATTTAGAAATAGCCCGCCTTAGCTCCTTATCAATAGAATAAAGTGCAAACTCATTAAGCTCAAAAAGTATCACTTTAGCTGGCTGCAAAACCATTATTTGTCGGCATAACTCAGAGCCAATTGACCCACCTGCCCCCGTTATCATGACCACTTTATCAGTAATATTCTCACTAAGCAGAGACTGATCAGGCGCAACAGCATCACGACCTAATAAATCCGCAACATCAACTTCTTGTACCTCATCAACCTTAATTTTACCTTGCGCTATCTCCACCATACCCGGCATAGATCTAACATGCACTGGATAAGGCTCTAACAATCGAATGATTTCACTTCTCCGCGCTCTAGATGCGGAAGGAATTGCCAGCAAAACATCTGTTATCTGATGCTTTTCAATTAAATAAGCTAGTGCTGTTATAGAGTGAATTTTTAAGCCATTAACTTTTTGCTTATGCAACAACTTATCATCATCGATAAAAGCAATCGGTTTAAACTCTTTCCCGCATTCTAGTGCCGATGCTAACTGCGCCCCTGCACTACCCGCACCATAAATAATTACTTTTTTGATGCAACACTCATCAACTTTACCACTTACTAGCCCTGAGTACACATTAGCCAACCACCAGCGTGCAATAAACCGACTTCCACCAATAAATAATAAAAGCACCAGCCAATTTAAAGGCGTTATAGTTCTCGGAACAACCCCAATTTGCGTCTGAAAAACAACAACCGTAAAAATAACAATATACAGTGAAATCGCTTGAAAAATAGCCCATATTGCTCGCCCACCAATATAGCGAATAATAGCGCGGTACAAGCCAAACCGGATAAAGATAGGAACCGCAAGAAAAGGACTAAGGACAAACAAAATCCATATATCGTCTTTAGGTATATAAAATTCACCTAGCCGCAGGGAAAAGGAGCTCCATAAAGCTAATACGACCAACATACTATCGATAGTAATTAAGATAGTTGCTTTTGTACGCCGCGAGAGACCAAGAAACCAAAAAGCTAATTTATTCATTTACACACATAAAATAATAGAAAAAAACATGTACTTATAAAACGTAGATTTAAGTACCTAATAAAAAACTAATTTAGCCTTTTACATTAAGGCTCCAGGCAGGATGAGTAAAGCGTCTTTTTGCGAAACCCATCAATTTATACGGGGGATTGATGGGTTTCGCAAAACACCTACATAAAATTTTATTATCACAGGTACCTATAAAAAACTCGTCATTCCTGCATGCTCCTAGCAGGAATCTATAGTGGTCACCTAGATACCCAGTTAAGCTTGTACCCATGCTTGACTGGGTAGATTTCAGGAATAACAATCATTCTTTACTGGGATTGGATAACCGCCTTATCCAAAGGGAGAAGACTTAAGTTAACAGTATCTGCCCACCTGCGTGGTGAAAACGACGTATTTTAACTACGTGATTACTGTAATTTACAAGCTAATGTGAAACATCTGAGCGTTTAATCACCTTAATAAAGGTCAACCAAAGAATATAAATATCAAAGAAAAGCGAGCGACGCACTAAATAGTCAGCATCTAGCTCAACCTTCTGAGGGATAGGCAGTTCATCACGCCCATTAACCTGCGCCCAGCCTGTTAAACCAGGCACTAAGTGATGCACATTTTTTTCTGTCCGCAGCGTAATCAAATCATGCTGATTAAATAAAGCAGGCCTCGGCCCGACAAAACTCATATCACCTTTTAAGATTGACCATAACTGAGGAAACTCATCCAAACTTGATTTGCGTAGGAAATCACCGATAGGTGTTAATACGCTCTTAGGGTCTTTCAATAAGTGCGTGGCGACAGCAGGGGTATCAACTTTCATGCTTCTAAATTTAGGCATTTTAAAAATATGATTATTTCTACCGACTCGATCAGACCAATACAAAGCAGGGCCTTTAGAGGTCAACTTAACCAAAATAGCGGTAATAATAATGGGTAGAAATAAAATACAGGCGGCGATTAAAGCTAACGTTAAATCAAAGAGTCTCTTCATGTCAGTTGAATAATTTGATTAAGTCGGTCACAGACTTGAGAAAACAAGGTATCATTCATTGCGCCTAATGGGTGTGGTTTAGCACGACGAGAACGCCAATCAAATGACTTAGGCTGATGACAAAGCACATAACTTATTTTGTTGTTATTTTTACCAGAAGCATTGCCCACAGAAACTGCAAAAGGGTT
>DAOUSK010000094.1 GCA_030627265.1 Methylococcaceae bacterium | reverse complement strand
TACAAGGCCTGCCTAAAACTATCAGACATAAAGTTTTAGTGCCTATTGTTCGTAACAAACTAATTCAATGGCTCTATCGATTTTTAGGCCACCCTGTTATTGCTTCTGTTTTATTTATTGCCACGCTCTTAATTTGGCAAATACCTGAATTACATAACCAAGCCTTAGCAGATCAATCACTGCACAATACCATGCATTTCACGATGATTATTACTGGGTTTTTCTTTTGGTGGCTAATCTGCGATCCACGCCAAAAAACAGCTCGAATTCCCTTTGGTATCCGCATTATCATTTTATGGCTCGTCACCATTCCCAATACTATTATTGGAGCTATTATCACATTAAAAAGAGACCAAATTTATGCGGCGTACGACGTACTTGATGGGCGCTTAGCCATTGAGATTATGTTAGACCAGCAGCTAGGTGGAATTATGATTTGGGGCCCGGGTGGCATGATGGGGCTAATTGGTACGGGCGTTGTTTTTTTCTTAATGTCTCGTAAAGAAAGAAAATTACGCTATCAGCCGTCAATATAAAAACGACTTAATCCTTTAGGAAGAACAATGGACGAAATATTCGGTGAGCAACATCGCGCCTTGCAGCAAGAGTTTGATACGACAAAACTAGCCGATAGAGTGAAAGAGTTTATTGTCTCACCAGAGATTACAGATGAGCATAAGCCTTTTATTGAAAGTCGCGATATGTTCTTTCTCTCTTCAATAGACCACCGCGGCTATCCTACTTGTTCACATAAAGGTGGCGAGCCTGGATTTATTAAAGTCATTGATGAAAAAACCATCGCTTTTCCCAGTTATGATGGCAATGGTATGTTTCTATCTTTGGGTAATATTAATGCGAGCAATAAAGTTGGGATGCTATTTATTGATTTTGAAACACCACATCGGGTACGGGTACACGGGACTGCGAGTATTAATAAGCATGACCCATTAATTAAGGAATTTGATGGAGCTGAATTAGTTGTACGCATTACAGTGACAGAAATCTTTGCAAACTGCCCTCGGTACATTAATAAATACCAGCGTGTACAAAGCTCTAAATATACGCCCAAGACTGATTTTAAAAAACCATTAACGCCACAATGGAAACTGATTGATGGCTTACAGGACGTCTTACCAGAGGAAAATAAGGATATAACAGAGAAAATGGGGGGAACAATTACACCAGAAGAATACGGTGAGCTCATTATGAAGGGAAAGGGCTAGTAACTACTTGTAGCTGAGGCCATACAAAAAAATAAATACCAGGAATACAAATTGGGTAGATACACCGAAGCCCTTAATACTATTTAAGCCGCTATTTTTTATCAGGCTTATTTGTATAATTCCCTCTTCAAGAGAAGTGTAAGCAGAAATATTTAGCAAAATAAGTTAAGGAGTATCAGTGGATCTACCAACGTGATTTATACACCAGCATCACGCCATACTTGCCGCTTTATTTTTTTCTTGTTTACGCGTTGCATTAACATTGCTAATAATAGCAGCAATGGCAAATAATGTTGATGAAACAATGAATTCACCTGAAACAAAGCCAAGTAAAGCAACAATAAAAACCAACCCAGTCATAACATCTTTGTAAAAATCGCTCATCTATAAGTCCTCAAGTTAAATTAAATTTATGTGATTTATTTAAACCACGATTCAATTATAGAGGCTCACATTAATTTGACAATAATACGAAACAAGGATGAATTGTTTCTATATTGGATACAAAAATTCATCTGCTTGTCATGTAATAAGCGTTAAAATATGAAGTCCCCTTACTAAGATTCCCTTATAAGTTCAATGGCTACTTTTACAGTTAAAACCAGATCTTTATCTATTAGGAATTTCATAAAAACATTAATAATTCAGGTACGCAGGTCTTTAGAGCACTACCATTAAGTTAAGAGGGGGTTGTTCTGGTACGCTGGCTTCAAGCCTGCTATTTTCAGCTAGAAAGCAGGCTGAAGCCAGCGTACCATGATGATGATTATTCTTAACTTAGGCAGCGGGCCTTTAGACCCCATTAATACAAAGACCTGCTAAAAATCTGCGTACCGTTTTTTAATCCTTTACAACGAATTTAAAACTCGCCCTGCCGCTGCTATCGTTTCAGCAATATCTTCATCCGTATGCGCACCTGAAACAAAGCCCGCTTCAAAGGAAGAAGGTGCTAAGTAAATGCCTTCTTGCAACATGCCATGGAAAAAACGTTTAAATAATTCTTGATCACAATTCATCACTTGTGCAAACGAATGAATATGGTCTTCTTGCGTAAAAAACAAACCAAACATACTACCGACAATATTAACTGACATCCCTATGCCTGCTTCTATTGCTTTCGCTTGTATGCCGTTCACTAAAGTTTGTGTTTTTTCCGCTAAGTTTTCTTGAAATTTAGACGCGGATAATAATTCTAAGGTTTTATAACCTGCAGCCATAGCAACTGGGTTACCTGATAAAGTACCTGCTTGGTAAACAGGACCAACAGGCGCTAAAGCTGACATTATTTTATGTGCACCACCAAAAGCCCCAACCGGCATTCCGCCACCAATAATTTTACCTAAAGTGGTTAAGTCTGGTTGCACATTATACAAACCTTGTGCACAGCGCTTATCAACACGAAAACCAGTCATGACTTCATCAAAAATCAAAACACTTTCGTACTTATCACAAACCTCACGCAGTGTTTCTAAAAAACCTTCCACCGGTGGAATGCAATTCATATTCCCTGCAACAGGCTCTACAATAATCGCTGCAATTTGTTCACCTGCTTCAGCAAAGGCTTGCTTGACTGATTCTGCATCATTATAGGTTAATGTTATGGTATCTTCTGCAACAGCAGCAGGCACACCTGGTGAGCTGGGTACTCCCAATGTTAAAGCGCCCGACCCTGCTTTAACCAACAAAGAATCCGAATGCCCGTGGTAGCAACCTTCAAATTTTACAATTTTACTACGCCCTGTATAGCCACGCGCCAAGCGAATCGCACTCATAGCTGCTTCTGTCCCCGAGCTAACCATACGCACTTGTTCTATCGAAGGAACGAGCTTACAAACCTTTTTCGCCATGAGAGTTTCAAGTTCAGTGGGTGCGCCAAAGCTTAAGCCTTTTGCTGCAGTTTCATTAACAACTGCTAAAACTTCAGGATGTGCATGCCCAACAATCATTGGCCCCCAAGAACCTACATAATCAATATACCTTTTACCATCGGCATCATATAAATAAGCACCTTTTGCGCTATCAATAAAAATAGGGTCTCCTCCTACCCCACTAAAAGAACGCACAGGGGAATTAACTCCGCCAGGAATTACATTTTTAGCATCAGCAAACAACTCTGCAGATTTACTCATAAGATAGTCTCTCTTTTAAAAGAACATAATTGCGATAGGTTTTAATCGTATCGCAGGCTTGTAGCACGCCCTCAGGCAAGCTTTGTAAATTAGATTTCGGCACAATCATATAATCTTCAACTGGATTACTCTGCAACCACGCCATGGTTAATTTCTGGGGGGCAGTGCGTTTTGCTTTTCCTTGTGTATGAAAATCAATTGAATAAATTCGTCGCCCTACATAAGCTAAACGACTACTTTCAGAACTTCGTGATTGTTGATAAGCATCAACCAATGGCTTCTGATTTTTTTCAAAATTGAAGGTATCAGGAGCCCCACGTAAGATCCCCAAAAATATTAGGCCTAACACTGGAATAAAAGCCGTCGCTAATAACCACTTACTTCGTTGCATAACAGCGATTGAAAAACGTAAACTTAATAGTTCAGTGACTAAAATAGCAAAAGCAGGTAATCCCGGTAAGACATAAGTATATAAAATATTACCCGATAAACTAAAAAATACCATGGGACTAATCGCCCAAAATAATAAATAGCGATGCCAACTACTTTGAGAAACTGCTTTTAATGTTTGCTGTTTGTTTTTTCTAAAGGGCCAGCTTATTAAGCTACCGAGAAAAATAAATGACCACGGAAGGCTTGCAAATATCCACAGTAACCAAATTTTCCCTCTAGGGTGTTTATGTGCGGTACCATATAAATCACCATGCCAACCGGCATCAACAAATCGCTTAAAATGCTCTCCCACTAAGAAGTAATTGATAAAACCTGGGCTATCAATTTCTGCTGCAATATACCAAGGCACTGCAATTAATAGCATAACAGCGGAACCTTTAAACCAAGGTATGCGCTGCCAAACCGTTAAATATTGTTTTTCTAATATTGTCCATGCGATTAAAGGCAATAAAACCAAGACACCAACAACCGGACCTTTCACTAATAAACCAAGCCCTAAACCAACAAAAAATAAATAAGACCACTTTTTTGCTTGTTCCGCAGCCGGATTATGTAGCGCCTGCCAAAAGCTAATCATCGATAAGCTCACACAAAAACATAAGGCCATATCTGTCATTACCGCGCCACTGGCAATAAAAAACAAAGCGGTACTAGTTAAAACTAAGGTGCTAAAAATAGCTTTATCTTGGCCTTGCAAAAATTTAGCAAAACGATAGCTTAACCATAAAACAGCGATCGCTAGTAAAAAAACAGGGAGCCGTGCGGCAAATTCAGAATAACCGAATAACTCAAATGAAACCGCTGTCATCCAGAAAGTAAGTGGCGGCTTACCCCAAAATGGCACGCCATAATCAAACGGCGGCATAATCCAATGCCCTGTTTCTATGATTAAGCGAGGGATTTCTGCATAACGCGCTTCGGTAGGGTCATGCAAGGGATAATCAAACATACCCAGTAGTCGTGCAAAAACAGCAATGAAGAGAATAATTAAAGATACTTTACTAAATGAATGGCTCATTGATTCTCGGTTAATTAAAAAAGGGAATTGATAACAACTAACAAGTGTTGCTTATGCTGGACGTACTAATTTTTTGGTAATGCCTATAATCTCAAAGCTACCGCCTTTAGTAAAGCTTTCCCTGCACTGTATTTTTAGCCCATAGTGTGGTAAAAATATGAATAATTTTCAGTCTATTTGAGTCCAGTCGGGCCAGCTTTATGCGGTCACTTTAACCATGCAAAAATCAAACAACACACATACGCCCGCCGTTGGCATTGCCATTAATAACATCCAAACACTTTTTGTCGGCATGCTAAAGGTATGGACGATTCCTATCGTTTTAATGCTGAGTATTGCTTCTGGATTCACCACTTTCTATGGTTTATCGCATTTTATTCTTCCTTGGATTGCACTCGTCATTACCATCGCAATTCAATCAATCGTGGTTATTTGCTCCTTGGAAATGGCAGGCATTCATTTTAAAGCAAACCGAACCCGTTACCTATCGGTATTACTCTCTTTATTCGTTGCCCTTAGCGCATCCATTTCATTCTCGTACTTTAAATTTTATGAAATTTCCCAGAAAGATAATATCCACATTAATCGTTTAAATAACTTACGCCAAAATTCTAAAAACTATATTAATGACGTTTTATTGATTAAACAAAAAATCTTAGCACAACACCGTACAGAATTAGAAAAGGCTTCACTTGATGTCTCTCAAGCTTATTTTGGTACGCACCCAGAAATTTTCTTAGACTATCGAAATCAGGTGGGTAAAGGGCCTTTTTGGGAGCATTATAATGATATTTTACAAGAGAAAAAACAAGCGCTAAGCCAATTAAAAAAAGAATTTTCTAAGCTAGATAAAAACATCAAATCCTTACAACTGAACCTTACTGATTTAGATAGTTCGGCCGATAGCAAAAACACTTATTTGAAATTTCAAGGTAGCTTTCAAGACTTACAATTTACCGCCAACCAACTAAGCAGCCAGTTTAGCCTTACTCTACCTAAAGCCCCGTTATTACAAACATACAAGCAGTTTAGTGCTGGCATATCCCCCACACTTGCAATGTGGGCTGATTTTTCTCTATTTGCCTTTATCTGCGCGGCAATGGTTGATTTTTTTACCGTGTTACTTTCTTACCGCTTAGAATTTACCGCGCCCGGCCCTTTAACATCAGAAGAGGAAGAGCTTGTTTTTGATTGTTTACGCCAATTCACTCAATTTCGTATTAATGAAAATGATGAATTAGAAATGATTATTGAAAAATCTGAGATAGAAAAGGCTAGAAACTATTCTGACTGGTCTCGAATGTTTGCTGTTGGCTTATTATTAAGTCGTGGGTTTTTACGTAAAAAAGATCATAAAACCGTGGAATTTGCACCCAACCTCTACCCTTTAATTGCTGAAAAAATGAGCGCTAAAATCAAAAAAATACGCGCTGAAGCAGAATCAGAAAAAATGGCTGATGCACATGAATAACCTAAGTTCTGGAATTGATGCATGGCTAATCGAGGATTTGGATAATTCTGAAGAGCTGGCAACGTGGGAAGCTAACTTTGTTGCTGACAGGCAAGTTGTTATTCGACAACTTGGGCCTTATCAAAAGATATTTTTACGTCCCGAGAAGTTTGTTAAGCGTTTTTATCACACCGTTTTTCCCTTAGCGATTGAAGAACTTAGCCTAATTGAAAATCTTCAGCTTTATGATGGTTTTTGTCATTTAAATGCGACAATTAAGATTAGCTTTCAAGCCAGTTTTGCCTACGCAGAAAATAATAGCGAACATTTAAGCTCCATTAACACCCATATCAGCAAGACCTATCAGTCACGTATCACTGAAAAAATTCAACAGTATTTACTCAGTTTAGAAGACTCGGACTGGGTAAAAACTGGCTTAGAAAAAACAGAAAAAGCAATCGCTCTCAGCATTAGTGAAATGCTTATGCTGCAAGGAATACAATCCCAAACAAGCTGTGCACTACTTGCTTCTTTTGATGATTTCCCCGATGTACGCCCCAGCAAAAACAAGCTTTACCATAGCGTCCTAAGGAAGAGTTTTGAAATAGCAGAGCAGCATCGTGAAGAGCTATTTAGGCAAGCCCAAGTGACTGAGAGACAAGCATTACAACATAAGAAAATTGAATTATTACAGGCCGAAAAAGCAGCGTATTTCATTCAAGAACAAACAGCCCAAGAAGCCAAACTCGCCGAACAACTCTTGCAAGATAAAAAGCAACAACAGCTTACTCAATTTGAAATTGAAGTCCGACTTTATGAGGATAAACTAAAACATGAACACCAACTAAAAGATCTCGCTTTAAAAGCAAACCTACAAGAAAAACAGCGAGCTAATGAGCAAAAAATAATAACCGAACAGAAAAACAAAACCGCACAAGCGAAACATTTAGCCGCTCTTAAAGAAAAAGAATTAAAAGCTGAAATTGTCAGCTTTGAGCAATCTAAATCTCAATGGCGGTTAGCTAAAGAAAAGGTACATAAACAAGAAATTAAGCAGGAACAATTACAAAATCAATTAAAATTCGACATCGAACAGGACGCTTTTTCCCAGCAAGAAAAACGTCGTTCTGAAATGCTAGAAGAAAGCTATAAAACCACCAAAAATTCAGATATTTACCTGCGCAAAGAATTAGAACTTTTAGAGCTGGAAAAAAAGCGCGTTGAATTACGCTTAGCGATTAAGAGCCAATCAACACCGCCAGAAGACTAGGTTTTTAGAGGGTTCAATATATATAGTTTCTAATAAAATGCCTTACCTTACTCAGTAATTTGTAACGCCATTTAAGGTAAAATAGCTTGCCTTGCTATGTGTGTTTTTCATTAAACGTAATTACGAGTCATTATATTTTTCAAGCAATTCAAAATCAGTATTCTGAGGAGCTAACGCATTAATGACCTTAAACAACTCATAACTTACTTTCTTTGAATGTGGGAAATCAAGTGTTGTTGGTTCTTTTCTTCCAGCAAGGAATAATAAAACCACATTTTTAATCGTCACTTTATTTAAGTCAGAATCCAGCGTTATGTATTTCTTAACGTAAGATACTTTAATGATCTCTGGCCATGAATAAAAAGTAGCTGGTTTCAATGAAAATAAATTAGTGCGCTTAGCTTGAAAGTAAAAGCCATCCTGATTTACTCGCCATAAAAAAACATCGCCCCCTTTGAAAAAGGTTTTTAAATGTGCAATTAAGCCTTGTAAGCATGCCACAAAGAAAAAAATGAGAACCCATTTCAGCAAACTTGGGAAAGTATAAAAATACAACATCATTCCAAACAATGAAGGAAAGAAAAGCATAAATGGCAACATAAATTCCTTATTATAAGAAACCGTTACACTTTGAGTATCCACTAGGACACTCATAATAAGTGAAGAAAATTTATGACTCATAATTTAACTTATTTATACACATACATAACAAAAAAGCATCCCAAAATATATCAGCTAAATCACAGCCCTTCCCAAGCCGAAAACAACCCTTCTGTTTCAACGCCCACCATTTCTAATACACGGCCTACCCCTTCATCGACCATCGCAGCAATTGAATTGCTTTTATTATAAAAAGCAGGCATTGGTGGAAAGATAATCGCACCCATTTCCGTTGCGCTCGCCATATTGCGAATATGCGCTAAATTCAATGGCGTTTCCCGCGGCATAATCACCACTTTACGGCGCTCTTTTAAAGCAACATCAACCGAACGCGATATTAAGTTATCCCCAAAACCATGCGCGATGGCGGCCAGCGTTTTCATAGAACAGGGCGCGACAATCACCCCTTCTGTCTTAAATGAGCCACTGGCGATACTGGCTGCGATATCATTCACGCCATGTGTTTTATCCGCTAATGCGTATAACTCCGAACGCTCCATATTTAATTCATATTTTAGATTAACCAGGCCCGCACTAGAAATCAC
>DAOUSK010000143.1 GCA_030627265.1 Methylococcaceae bacterium | reverse complement strand
ACCTGATATTGATTATGATTATGCCATCACGATGGGCTGTGGTGATGAGTGCCCGGATGTAAGGGCAAAGCAAAGGTTGGACTGGAGTATTCCTGACCCTAAACATATGGAGCCTGTAAAGTTTCATGAGGTAAGAGATATGATTGAAGCTAGGGTATCGACGTTGTTACTGGGTAATTAAGCGCAGTCTCTTTAATTTTCACTGAAATAAATGTTTTTATAATAGCTTAGGGCTGAGCCGTTAGTATTATCGGTATCAGTCATAATGGCAATGGCATCAATAGAATGAATGGTATTGCCAAAATGTTTGTTCAGGTCTGTTAATACATTGCGTTTCTCAGTATACCAATGCGCTAACTGATCATTTTTGGAACGCAAAGATATTTCTATCACACTGCTTCCAGCGTAAGGACTTTCCCACGATTGGAGTTTTTCCGTGTGGCTAGCCCAAACATAAGTTAATGATTTTCTTTGCCAGAATCCCCATGTTCCTTTTGTGATGAGATAAACCCTTGCAGCAAAATCATCTCCCTGCTTGATTTTTTCATTGCTAATATTCAGCCTTTTATCAATACGCCAAGACCAGTTAAGGTAGGGCGTTTTTTCTAAATCAATAATAATATTTTTATATAAGCTAGAGGCGGATGCGTTGCTTATTGCGCGTAAGCCTAAATCAGTGATTGAATAGTTAGTATAGCCAACAAAGGATTTTTGCTGCCAATGAGAGAGGTCGCCTTGCTGAAAGCTATCAATGATAATGGGCTTTGCGAAAGCGGATGATGAGTAGAGAAATAGTAGAGCAAGTAAGTGCATGGTAATTCATTTAACCTTTATATAGAGACTATTGTCATTTAAGGTAAGGGCGGCACAACTGGGGTGCTGGCTTTAGCCTGCTTTTAGCTGTAAACAAGTCCGCGATTCATAACAATTTGGTAGCGCCTAAGCTTGATAAATTCCACCCAAAATAACAGGGGAATCAGCCCCAGTTGCTTCAGGTAAGTTGCCAGTAAGTCTTTCGATGCATTGTTTTGCAAGCCACGCAAAAGCCATTGCTTCAACTTGGTCGGGTGGAACGCCAAGAGCTTCGGTTGATAGTATGGGTTTTTTAAGTGAGCTGCCCAAGCAGTCCATTAAAGTTTTATTGTGTATGCCGCCGCCGCAAATAAAAATATTATCGGTTTCTGGAGCGGTTAATAAAATGGCTTCTGCAATAGTCTCGGCTGTTAATTGGCATAGGGTGTGCTGAATATCTTCTGCTTTGTACTGTGTATGAGTTGATAGTTTTTGTCTTAGCCACTGTTCAGAAAAATATTCAGTACCCGTGCTTTTAGGAATTGCTTTAGAAAAGTAACTGTCATTCTTTAGGTGGGATAGCAGGCTGCTTTGTATTTCCCCGGTTGCTGCCCAGTCGCCATTTTCATCGTAAGATTTATTTTTATGTTGAGTAATCCAGCTATTCATTAGCGTATTGCCTGGCCCAGTATCAAATCCGTAAACAGCTTGAGATACATCTTTGGGTAGGACTGTAATATTGGCAATACCGCCGATATTAACAATCACATTATTTTTACTAGGATTATAGAATAAGGCTTGATGAAAGGCGGGAACCAAAGGAGCGCCTTGCCCGCCTGCTGCTATATCCTTACGACGGAAATCAGCAACCGTTGTAATATTAGTTCTGTGGCAAATAATATTGGGATCGCCAGCTTGCAAGCTAAAAGGAAGCGGGCTATTAGGTGAATGATAGAGAGTTTGTCCGTGGCTACCAATTGCTTTTATAGCGCTAGCTTCTATGTTGCTCTGCTTGAGTAGGCTAAGACAAGCTTGGGCGTAAAATTCACCGAGTTGGGTATCAAGTTCTCCGTACTTTTCAATAGATAGGGGCGATCCACTAGAGATTGCTTGTATTTTTTCTTTAATTTCAACAGGGTAAGCTTGGTAATAAAAATCAATGACTTGCGTTTTCTGCTCTGTGAAATCATAAAGGCCAGCATCAATACCGTCGAGGCTTGTTCCTGACATCAGGCCGATATAGTAATCACGTTGCATTATTAGGGCTGTGAACTAACTAAATGGGCGGGGCTTGATTTGGCCAGTTGGCTAAATAATAGCTGAGATTTAGCTAAAAAATCTTTTTTGTACTGTTTTTTTATTGGTGTTGCATTAGGTAGTTTTACGGTTAAAGGGTTACGGTGTACGCCATTAACGCGAAACTCATAATGTAGATGAGCGCCTGTGGCCAACCCTGATTTTCCTACATAGCCGATAATGTCCCCTTGATTTAGGCGTGTTCCAGTGCGCTGCCCGCGCTTAAATTTAGACATATGCGCATAAAGCGTGCTGTAGCGCTGGCCATGCTTGATGATAACAACATTCCCATAGCCGCCTTTTTTGCCTCTAAAAATGATTTTCCCATCGCCAGTTGATTTAATGGGTGTGCCTGTTCTTGCTGCATAATCAACACCTTTATGAGCACGAATTTTGTTAAGAACGGGGTGTTTACGTCTTAAATTAAAGCGTGAGCTAATACGGGCGAAATCAATAGGTGTGCGTAAAAAAGCTTTGCGCATGCTATCGCCAGAAGGGGTGTAGTAACTTATTTTTCCCGCAGGGTCTTGATAGCGGACGGCTTTGATTGAATGTCCTTGGTTGATAAACTCAGCTGCTAAAATTTCTCCAGTACTAAGGAGTTTTCCATCAATAAAATGTTTTTCGTATAGCAAAGAAAATTTATCGCCAGTTCGTAAGTTAAGGGCAAAATCAATATCCCATGCAAAAATATTGGCTAACTGCATGACTAGCTTATCGCTTAAGCCGGCTTCTTTGCCCGCCCAAAATAAAGAAGATTCGATGGTGCCTGAAGACTCTGCAATACGAGTCTCCATTTCTTTAGTGAGTAATTCGACTTTAAAATTTCCATCTTCTAGGCGAGTTGCTTTGATTTCTTTTGATAAATTAATTTTATAAACAAGGTGACTGAGCTGGCCAGAAATATTATGCCCAATTAATAATGTTTTTCCAGGCGTTATTGCGGCAAACTGGCGGCCAAAATCATTGGTATGAATGATTTTGTGTAGATCTGTTCTGCTTAAATCATTTTTAGAAAAAATAAGTGAAATGCTTTCGCCTGATTTAACTTCATGTTTTTGCCAGATTGTAGATAAACTTTGTAGGCTATGAGTCTTTATTTTTTGTGTGGGCACATCTGTTATTACTGGCTTTTCAGGGGTACCCAATACGCTGGGGAGATCAGCAATAGAAATCGGCAGCTTTTGACTATCAACAGGAGTGCTTGGCGTTGAAAAAAAAGCGTAACTGCCAATTGCAAGAAAAGTGCAGGCCAGAGTAATGCTGATTAGCTTAACAGGCGTACTTTTTTTCTTTTTATTTCGGCGTTTTGAGAGATAATAGTTATTTTTGTAGTGCATTTCTTAATTATAAGATGTTTGACATAAGAGTGCCCTATTATATAAAGATAATATTGTTAGTTAAATGCTAAAAGGTGAATAAATTGCAAGAAGATGTGTTGGAGCTATTAAAGCGTGGAACGGAAGAAATTTTATTAGAAGCGCAATTAGTTAAAAAATTAGCTGAGGGCAGGCCGTTACGAATAAAAGCAGGGTTTGATCCAACGGCACCAGATTTGCACTTAGGACATACTGTACTAATTAATAAGTTAAAGCAGTTTCAGGATTTGGGTCATGAGATATTATTTTTAATTGGTGACTTCACTGGAATGATCGGCGATCCAACTGGTAAAAATGTTACAAGAAAGGCGTTAACTAAAGAGCAAGTCATAGAAAATGCAAAAAGCTATCAAGAGCAAGTTTTTAAGATTTTAGATCCGGATAAAACTAAGGTGGTTTTTAATTCAGAGTGGATGAATGAAATGTCGCCCGCTGATTTTGTTCAGTTAACCGCAAAGCACACGGTTGCAAGAATGCTAGAGCGAGATGATTTTAGTAAGCGATATAAAGCGGGGCAGTCGATTGCCATCCATGAATTTCTTTACCCATTAATACAAGGGTACGATTCAGTTGCAATGAAAGCAGACTTGGAATTAGGCGGAACAGATCAAAAATTTAACCTATTAGTGGGTAGGCAATTACAGGAAGTTTATGGTCAAACACCACAGGTAGTTATGACGATGCCTATATTAGAGGGTTTGGATGGCGTACAGAAAATGTCAAAATCCTTAAATAACTATATAGGTATATCTGACGCACCTAATGATATGTTCGGTAAAATCATGTCGATTTCTGATGATTTAATGTGGCGTTATTTTGAGCTACTAAGTTTTAGACCAATGGATGAGATCAGTGCGTGGCATGAAGAATGTAAAGAAGGTGCTAATCCGCGTAACTATAAAGTAAAACTTGCCCAAGAAATTATTGCCAGATTTCATGATGAAGCTGCAGCGATTAAAGCGCTGGATGATTTTGAAGCGCAATTTAAACGGGGTGCAATTCCTGATGATATCGATGAAATTGAACTAACCGCAGAAGGGGAGGGGTACCCAATTGCTCTATTATTAAAAGATGCGGGCTTAACATCGAGTACTTCTGACTCTAATAGAATGATTAAGCAAGGGGCAGTTAAGATTGATGGAGAAAAGATTTCAGATAACAAGCTACAGGCTCAGCTGGGTTCAGAGGCTATTTATCAAGTAGGTAAGCGTAAATTTGCAAAAGTTAAAATAAAGCCTTGACGGTAATTCATTACTGGGTATAATTGCCGGCTCTTCAACGCATTAGCGATGGAGGGTCGGTTTGTTGTTTTAGATGTTGGCTTTGTTTTAGGGTGACAGGTTCTT
>DAOUSK010000099.1 GCA_030627265.1 Methylococcaceae bacterium | reverse complement strand
TAACTAAAGTATTTTTGTTAGATAAAGAAATTAAAATTCGCCCTTCACCTTTAGCCCCTCTTCTAAAGTCTATTTTTCTAATTTCCTGCTTTGCAATAATGGCTTGCTGATTTTCTAATTGATTTGAAGTAACCGGACTATTCTTAGCTGACTCAATCTGAGACAAAACCAGAAGCGTTTTTTTGCCTTCCTGCTTAAGTGTATAAGTTAATTTTTCTCGTAAATTGACAACGACCCTTAACCGTCCGCCAGCTTCCACGGCAAAAAAACTACTTATTCCAGCTTGGTTAATAATATTTTTTTTCTGCGCTAAAGCACTTTTTGTTTCCAAAAAATCTAAAACAATCCTTGCTGGGCTACTCATTTGAAAAACTTTTGGTGTCACTGCCTTTTCTGATAGCTCAAAGGCTAGTTGAACCTTGTTTCCCGGTAGCACATTAAAATCTACACTTTTAAGTGACTGAGCTTCGGCAGCAGTCACCTGTCCAAAAAATAAACACCCCAACATAAAAACACGCAATAACGCCCAATAATTTACACTGCTCATCGTCCACTCGCCTTGTTTAATTTTCATATTACTTCTCTCCAGCTTTAGATAAAGCAATTGATGCAGCTCTTTCTTCCCAGCCACCTTGTCCATTTGGAATAGTTTCCATAATGTCTATTTTAGCGGATGAAATATCCATAATTTTTCCATAATTTTTCCCCAAATAAGTCCCTTTCTTTACTCGATGAACCTTTCCATTCGCTACTTTAATCAACCCCCACTTAATTGGGTCGCCCTTTTTTTGTATGTTCCCAATTAATTCAAGAGTATCGAGCGAGACCCCCTCTAAAACACCTTTTTTTCGATTAAAATCTGGAAATATTCCATTTTTTTCCTTATCTAAACCTCCAGCCCCCTGTTTATCAGGAGATTTTGAGCTAAATGGGTCTCTTACCTCTTTAGGATTGAATGTAAACACATCAAGAATAGGCATTGTCTTAATCTCTCCAACACGCACAGGTGTTGAGTCTTCTCTTTTCTTTTTTAACCGTTGAATTAATGTTGGGAACATAGATAAATCAACATCACTTGTTCCAGTACACCCTTCAATAATTAAGCCGTCTTCTTTAAGGCAAACTAAATAACTATTATCCATTAAGCCGGGTTCCTCCTCCTCCCCTGCATCTATTTCTTGATAAGTAGTAACCGTTGCAGCCATCTTTAATAAATTAATATTTTTTATAGGGGCAATTTCAATATCTTTTATCGTGACAATACGAGGGAGTGCTGCCAATCCACTCACAAACAAGCCTAACTCTTTATACCCCCCTTGTACTTTAATATTAATCGGTAACGCAACAACGTCATCACGAGTAATTTTTCCAGTGGGCTTAAATAAATTAAATTCCAAGCCACTAGCTATCCCTGTCTGAGAAATATCAACCAATAAACTAGCCATTTCTGCTTGAGTTGGCATTAAGCGCATCATTTCAGCCAATGATGCCTCTATCGCTTTATATTGCTGTTGATGTAGCTTGAGGTTTAAAGCCATTCGCCACTCAATCCCATAGGAAGTGACCGCCGTTGTAAGCTCTGTTTCTTCTCTGTTTAATTCATCTAGCTTATCACTGGTAAATTGATAATGTCCTCCACCAATAATCAAGAAAAAAACAAGTAGACCTGCCGTTATTTTGATGGGAGCAGGCCAGCCACCTGCCGCATTAATATCCCAATTAATTTCAGATAGATCCATTACTGATCCTCTTCTTTTGTTTTATTCTTACGTTGCTTAAGAGTAAGTGTAAAATCGCTCAACTTACCATTAGCCCCTTTTTTTCCCGTTTGAATAACACTGATTTCTGGAGCAACCAACCAATCTGAGCTATCAATATTCCGCATTAACTCTGAAATACGTGCATTTGATTGAGTTTTTCCTTTAATAGATACCAAGCCTTCACCTTGCTTAATTTCTGTTAAGTGCACACCGACAGGAATAACCTTTCCCACTTCATCCATAAAATGCACCACAGTCTGTCGACTATTCTGCAATTTTTGTATTGCCATCATTTTGTCGTCAATAATTGTTTTCTTCTTTTTTATATCCCTAATCTTGTTAGTGACTAAACGAAGCTCTTTGGTTTTTTGCTCGACCTTAGCTCTCATCTCTTGCTGTGCTTTAATCTCTCCATTCAAATAAGTCAAATAGGCGAGTACCACAACAATTCCCAAAATAGCACTTCCCCCTATTCCTACAAAAAAATCTTTTTGTTTTTTCTTACGTAGCGCTTCCCGCCACGGTAATAAGTTAATTCGTGTCATTAGTCAAAACTCCTCAGTGCTAAGCCACAAGCCACCATTAATGCAGGTGCATCTGCATTTAAGCTTTGTTCATTTATATTTTTTGCTATTTTCATTTTACGAAAAGGGTTAGCAATTAAAACCGGACACTTTTGGTCAAGCTCTACTAACTCTGCAATCCCTTCAATGGATGCACAGCCCCCAGAGAACACAATACTATCAATATCGTCACTCGCAGCAGAGGAATAAAACACTTGCAACGCTCGTGCTATCTGCTGAACAATGGCTCTTTTAAACGGTTCTAATGCTTCTGTATTATACCCTTCAGGCGCGTGTGAGCTTTTTTTAGCCCTTCCCGCCTCTTCAAATGAATAGCCATAAATTCGTTGAATTTCTTCTGTCAATTGCCGTCCACCAAAAGTTTGATCACGTGCATAAAGTGACCGCCCATCACGAATAACATTTAAGCTAATAATTGAAGCCCCAATATCAATCATAGCTATCGTTTGACCAACACCTTTGTTTGGTAAGTCGTCCACCAATAATGATAAGGCATCCACCATAGCAAAAGTTTCTAAATCTACGACTTTCGTTGTTATGTCTGCTAATTCCAGTATCGCCACACGCTCATCAATATTTTCCATTCTCGATGCAACTAATAATACTTCAGAGGTTTCTGTTTTTTCATCGTTTGTTAAAACCTCAAAATCAAACCTTACTTCATCCAATGGATAGGGAATATATTGGTCTGCCTCAATAATAATCTGCTCTTCCATTTCATCATCAGAAAGACTTATCGGCATAATAATCACTTTTCTAAATACATCCGACTCTGCTATTGCAATACTTGCATTCCGTACTCGCGTATCCCCCTGCTTCAAGACCTCACGAATAGTTTCAGAAATAATTTCCATGTCTTTTGGATCATTGTTCACTAAAATACCTTCAGGTATAGGGCGAACAGCATAGCTCTCAACCTGATACCCCCCGGATATTTTACTCAACTCCAGTAACTTAATTGCTGCCGTACTAATATCAATCCCTAAAATATGTTCCGACTTACGATTAAACCATTTCATATAATAACTCTGTCTTTTTTAACATTATGAGTACAGCTATTACGCCCGACCAAACACTGGTCAAACATAATGTAGATTTCAAGTATTGCATATAAACTCATGAAATACAAACGAAATAACCTTGCATATGGAGAACTACGTTTCACTACTTACCTACGGTGAGTAGTCCTCGCTCTAGCTATATACTTTTGCTAGCTGTAAAAGTAAACACCACATATTACAAGTAATATAAAACTAAATCTTATCATGCTCTAACTTTTATAACTATTTACTATATACTTATTAATAATTTTATTTTGAAAAAAATTCACATAAAACATGACTTTTAAGAAAATTTTAAAATGGAGCTTAATCACATTCCTTGGGCTTGCCATTATTGGACTGATAACTTGCTACATCGTCTACCAACAACTTAGCGATGAACTTCCAGACACACAAAGCCTCAGAAATGTTTCATATAACCAACCCCTTACCATTTATAGCTCAGATAAATTACTCATTGAGCAGTTTGGTGAAAAGATTCGCACGCCCATCACAATTGAAAAAACTCCTGAACAACTGATTGCGGCTTTTATTTCTTCTGAAGATGCTAATTTTTTCACACATTCTGGCGTTGATTATAAAGGCTTGGCCCGTGCCGTTATTCAGCTGGTATTAACAGGCAAAAAAAAACAGGGTGGCAGCACCATTACCATGCAAGTTGCTCGAAATTTTTTACTTTCTAGCGAAAAAACCTATACCCGAAAAATTAAAGAAATTATCCTATCTTTTAAAATCGAAGCTGAATTCAGTAAAAATGAAATTTTGGAGCTTTATTTTAATAAAATATACTTAGGACAAAGGTCTTACGGCATTGCTGCTGCTGCTGATATTTATTACCACCGCCCTCTTGCCGAACTAACACTTGCCGAATTAGCCATGATCGCAGGCCTACCCAAAGCCCCTTCTATATACAACCCTATATCAAACCCTGAGCGCGCCTTAATCCGTCGTAATTATGTCCTCGGCCGCATGCTTAAATTAAAGCATATTAATAATGAAGAATACTCTCTCGCAAGTGCCGCAAAAATCACAGCACACCGCTACTCTAGCCAACGCGAACTTTACGCCCCCTATGTTGCTGAAATGGTTCGTAATGAAGTGATTAAACTCTATGGCGAAGACATAGCCTATACAGCTGGATTAAAAGTCTATACAACAATCAACTCCAATTTACAAAAGACCGCAACTCACTCCCTACGCAGAAATTTGCATCACTATGATGAGCGCTATAGCTACCGAAACAGCGGTGAACGCAACGGCTCTTTAGCTTTAACTGCGAATATTGGCGATACCTTTGCCGCCCAAGTCACATCCATTACAAAAGAAAATTTAACAGCGATACTTAAAGACCAAACAGAAATTAGCTTACTCTGGAAAGACTCCCCTTACAGCACGCTATTCATTGCACAAAAAAATAGAAAAAAAGAAATCCATTCTTTTTTAGATATTCTCAAGCTTGGCAGTATTTTTCGCGTTAGAAAAGAAGGCGTAGCTTGGCAGTTAGCTCAAAAACCAGAAGCTCAAAGCGCCTTTATTGCATTAAATCCAAATAACGGCGCTATTCTAGCTCTATCTGGCGGCTATTCTTTCTTTAATAACAAATACAATCGCGCCATACAATCCAAAAGACAACCTGGCTCTGGATTTAAGCCTATCATTTATACAACAGCCTTAGAAAATGGCTACACCGTCGCCAGCCTTGTTAATGACGCACCGATTGTTAATACCACTTCCGCTCAAAATAGCGAATGGCGCCCTGAAAACTACAGCCATAAATTTTATGGCCCAACAAGTATCCGTACCGCACTTAGACTCTCTCGCAATCTAATCTCTATACGCTTACTCCGCGCACTTAACATTGCTACTGCCACCAAAACAGCCACTCGTTTTGGTTTCAGCCCTGAACAAATCCCCCAAAAACTATCCTTAGCTCTTGGTAGCGGCTATGCATCACCGCTAAATATGGCACGAATGTATTCCGTTTTTGCTAACGGCGGCTTTTTAATTAAGCCCTATTTTATTGACCGTATTGAGTCAGCTGAGGGAGAAATCATATTTCAATCAACGCCTTTGGTCGCCTGCGTAACCTGTAAAAAAACTCTTGAAAATCAAGCGCCCCGTATCATTTCTGAGCCTGTTAATTTTTTGATGAATTCATTACTGCGTGATGTCGTAAAACGAGGGACTGCGACTAAAGCTAAATCACTCAACCGAACAGACTTAGCCGGAAAAACGGGGACAACCAACAAGCAAAAAGATGCTTGGTTTAATGGCTTCACAAAAGATATTGTCGGCATTGCCTGGGTTGGTCGCGATGACTCAAAGAGTTTAGGTCCATGGGAGACAGGGGGAAAAGCCGCGCTACCTTTATGGATTGATTTTATGCGCGTCGCACTACAAGGCAAGTCAGAACAGGAACTTTTACCCCCACCCGGTATTCAAAAAGTATTAATTGACAAAAAAACCAGTCTTTTAAGCCAAGAAGAAAAAGCATCTGAATTTAGTTTTTGGGAATTTTTTAGAGGGCAATATATTCCAAGTAACTACGCCCCTAAGCCCATTACCTCCTTAACACCTGAAGATAGCAGCGCAATTGAGCCAGCTGAAGAGCTATTTTAATTTAGGGAGCAATCGCAAAAAATACCCTAGCCACCCTTCGCGAAACATTAACAGATCCGAAAGGGTCGCAATGCGTACCCTACCGCACTTACACATGGCGTGCTGGCTTCAATCTGGGGTGATAAAAATCTAGTTTTTTATCTTATTTACGTGGAATTTAAATGATGTCTTTTTATTCCCACGCAGAAGAGCTTTAGTGTCAACAATACAAGGTGGGGCGCAGGTCTTTAGCCTGCATTTATACAAGAGCAGGCTAAAGACCTGCGCCCCAGTGACTGCTGATAATGAGCGTTTGGGAGCGAAAAATCAGAATAAAAAGTGAATCTATTTTCTGCGGCAGAAATTAACGATTTTCATCAGTCTAAAGCACCAGGCATAAAAAAAGCAGCTCAAAGCTGCTTTTTTTACTTAATACTGACATGATTTATATATTACGAATATCATGCCCAGTATAAATTTGTCTCGGACGACTAATACGCTGCCCTGGCTCTGCCATCATTTCCAACCAGTGTGATACCCATCCAGCAGTTCTGGCGATAGTAAACATCACGGTAAACATATCAACCGGAATATTCAGCGCTTTATATATAATGCCCGAATAAAAATCGACATTGGGATAAAGCTTTTTCTCAATAAAATACTCATCATTAAGTGCATACGCTTCTAACTCTAACGCTAACTCGAATAACGGATCTTTTTCTGAGCCCCCTAAACCTTCCAAAACCTCATAGCAGGCTTTACGAATAATCGTCGCTCTAGGATCAAAGTTTTTATAAACCCGATGCCCAAAACCCATTAAACGAAAAGGATCATTTTTATCTTTCGCTTTAGCAATAAATTCAGGAATTCTATCAACCGTACCAATCTCTTCTAACATACTTAATACAGCTTCATTGGCCCCACCATGTGCAGGCCCCCAAAGTGCACCAATACCTGCAGCAATACATGCATAAGGATTAGCGCCCGTACTACTTGCTAAACGCACTGTTGATGTACTCGCATTTTGCTCATGATCTGCATGCAGAATAAACAATAAATTAAGTGCTTTAACGGCAACAGGATCAATATAGTTGTCTTTATCTATATATTTTTGCGAAGGCAATGAAAACATCATGTTAAGGAAGTTTTCACAGTAACTTAAATCAGAACGAGGATAAACAAATGGAAACCCAATTGAATGTCGATAACATGCCGCTGCAATCACTGGCATTTTAGCGAGCATACGCATCGCTGAAATCCGGCGGTGCTCTGGATCGTTCATATCTAGCTCACTATGATAGAAAGCAGATAAAGAACCCACAATCCCAACCATCATCGCCATCGGATGAGCATCATAATGAAAGCCATCAATAAAGCTACGCATTGCCTCATGTAACATGGCATGCTGCCCTATTTCATGCTCAAATTCTGCTTGTTTAGCGTCATCTGCAAGTTCGCCATTCATCAATAAATGGGCCACCTCAAGAAATGAACATTTTTCTGCAAGTTGATCGATAGGATAGCCTCTATATAACAAGACACCCTTCTCTCCATCAATGTAGGTAATAGAACTTTTACAGCTCGATGTAGACATAAAACCAGGGTCATAAGTAAACAACCCCATTTTTTTGTTTAACGAACTTACATCAATAACAGGCGTACCAATTGTTCCTTTAAGCAAAGAAAAATCTGCTTCCTTTCCTGTTGAATTATTGCGTATGGTTAATGTTTCTTCTGTCATTGATGTTTTCCTATGCTTTTTTTACGAAGCGTCGAAATAACCTACTGGCTATAACGCTTACGGAATTTATCTACACGGCCAGCTGTATCAACAACACGCTGCTTACCAGTGAAGAAAGGGTGACAAGCTGAACATACTTCAATGTTCAAGTCTTTGCCTAATACTGAGCCTGTAACAAACTCGTTTCCACAACCACAAGTAACTGTGATTTGGCTATATTCTGGGTGAATTTCTGGTTTCATAATGACCTTAATAAATGTCTAAAAATCGACTAACACAATTTAGAACAGAGTATAATACTTCTTTACTATCAATTTCGCAAGTAACACCGTACAAATTATGCGTATTATCACTGTAAATACAAATGGAATTCGCGCCGCAGAGCGCAAAGGCTTTTTTCCTTGGATGGCACAACAAAATGCAGATGTCATTTGCATACAAGAAACCAAAGCACAACCCGATCAACTGACTGCTGATGCATTTCACCCCAAAGATTACCACTGCTATTTCCATAGCGCAATCAAAAAAGGCTATAGTGGTGTTGCAATCTATTGTAAGCAGCAACCTGACAAAGTTATCGAAGGCATGGGCTTTGAAGATATCGACAGCGAAGGCCGTTATTTAGAGGTACAAATCGGCAATCTTAGCGTTATCTCTCTTTACCTTCCTTCAGGGTCATCCAAAGAAGAGCGCCAAGAGTTTAAATACAGCGTCATGGACCGTTTCATGCCTTTTTTACAAGAACGCGCTAAAGACGGAAGAGATTACGTTATTTGCGGTGATTGGAATATTGCCCATAAAGAAATTGATTTAAAAAACTGGAAACCTAACCAAAAAAACT
>DAOUSK010000002.1 GCA_030627265.1 Methylococcaceae bacterium | reverse complement strand
GATTATCGGCAGCCAATCTGGTGACCTTGACAGCGACCATTACCGATGGTGATGGTGACAGCGACGAGGTGAGCAAAGACATCGGCGATGCATTCAGGTTCGAGGATGATGGTCCATCGCTAGATTTCGGCAACCTGATGGGCACGGGTACCATCAATCCGCAATACGGTTTCTGGACTAAAGATGCGGGTGCAGATCAACTTGCTAGCCTTGGTATTACGTTAGAAACATTCACGATTGTACAACCCGATGGTACTCGTAGTACTGCTGGGACATCTACATTAGTTCCAATAGCTGAATTCCCCAATGCCTCAGGCGAGTATATTTATAATGGTTCGATGACGGGTGACTTTGATGGCAATGTAGCTACGGATGATATCACTGTTAATTTTACCTTGACCGTTTTTCCTGATGGTAGCTATGTATTTGATCTTTTAGAAGGATTTGGCTCCTCTGTCACTTTTCTTAGTTCGGATGGAAGTCTGGATGCTGGGGGACCTGACTCTGTACGCACATTGCTTATTCCAGAGCCGCCGGAAGACCCTCCGATTATACCTTCGCTGTCAGAAGAGATTGTTTTTTTTGGTGTGGTGCCGACTACAGCAAGAGATAATATACTTAAGGCCATTGGTGAGGGTGCAGATGATCCCACTGAAGCGGAAATTGAAGCTGCTAATTACGATTTCATTTCCAATCAGGCTATGAATGTCAGTACTTCGGGGATTGGTATAGGCAATAATAATTTAGATGGAGATGGAACAACTGGTGTTACGTTGGGTGATGAAAGTTTTGTAATCAATCCGGAAAGCTTGAATACGAGTTTAAAGATTTATATTGACAATTCACAACCGTATGATCCGGATACTGAGGAGTTATATTATTCCATTTATTTTGAAGATGGAACAAAGTCTGGACCTACTTTAGTGGGAGACTCTGATCTGACAAGTGAACAAATGCCTGGAACTCAAGGGCCACTAGAGCAATCCTTTATTATCAATTGGGATGGCGTCAATCAAATCGACGCCGTTCAATTGACTATGGGTCTTGGAACTGTCAAGATTCCAGTGATTGAATTCACTACAGGAACTGAAAATCTTGCCAGTGATATTGAACTTGACTTGACTGCCTTAATAACCGATGGAGACGGTGATTTTACAAGCAGTGATTTTTCGATTGATCTGTTTGCCAATAAGGTTGGTATAGTAGACTTTGACTATGAATTGGTTGGAATAAACGGTGAGGATGATGCCTTTGATATTGATTTGACTGGCATTGAAGGTGCCTATCAGGTTGAGGATTTTGAAGTTGGGAATGACCTTCTGGTGCTTGCCGGTGATCCCGGATCAACTGTTGCAATTGACAATAGCGGAGCTGATAGCTTTGTTACGATAACTGAAGCAACCGGAGGCCAAGAAACGGTAGTTACCGTCGTAGGTGTTGATCTAACCCTTGATAATATTGTTGAGATAGCCTAACTTGATTATCTTGATGGAGCTGTGCTAAGCATATTCTGCCCTTGTTAGGGGGTTGATCTAAAATCCCGCCAACTACTCTAGTTGGCGGGAGAGGTATTGATAAAAAACTTCGCAGTTTATAACCTTGTTACAAGGTAGTAAGTAATCTTATCTGGCTAAGTAGTTTGTTTATAAGTATTTTGGCTTTACCGCTTTTTACCACCGCCTTTATTGCCGCCACCGCCGTTGCCAAAAGTGACACTGTTGGTGTTGCTGGGCAAGGATAGATTGTTGACGGCGTCAAAGGCGACAGCATGGTAAATATAGGTTTCTCCACTGGTCAAATTAGAGTCATTGTAGCTAGTGGATGGACTGGTCGCTATATGGATATTATTACGGAAAATATTATAGCCAACGACTGCAATATTATCGCTAGAGGCTTGCCAGCCTACTACTATTTTTTTACGTTGTACCGTAGCGCTTAGGTCTGTAGGTACTGAAGGTGGTTGGGTGTCGCTGGGTGTGGTGACGGTATAATTGGCAGCAAGAGAAGCATCATGAATAGCCGTATAGGTGCTTAGCATATTTAATGCTAAGGCATAATTATTATCTCCAGCGGTATTTACTGAGGTTACTTGCCAGTTAACTGACGCTGAGCTACCCGGAGTGATTGAAATAATATTTGCTGTCATTGCGTCGCTAGATGTCAATGAATCTGACCATTCTGCCGGTTTCTGAGTGGATAATTCCCAGCTGCTGTCAGAGCAATTTGCTGTGTCGTTGTTGGTGATAGTTACGGCATAAGATAGTGTACTACCCGCTATGTCAGTTTGACTTGGTGGTGTTAAGTTGACTGTTGGTGCATGACGGGAGCAAGTATTAGCAAATGTGACTTCAATAGAAACAGTATCAGCATTGTGGCTAGTTTGGGTGATGGCAACGCCATTAACAGTATCTGTAAAGTTTTCATCATTGATCAAGGTATCGATCCAAACGGTTTTGCTAGTTGAACCGTTGCCCGCATGTTGGTGTATGCTAACTCCGCTTAGATAACCGCTGAATAACGATTGATCAAAGCCTAGAGCCTGGCGGTAAGATAAATAATACCATTCGCCTGTGTCCGGCTTGAGGATTTTTAATAGCTGGGGAGCGGCTGCAATATTTGTGTTCAACTCTAAGGGTGCTATATCATAGATACCGTCGGTAGTGATCTCAATAACTTGCTGAGGGTCCCGCCAGCCCATCTGTTCCTGATGAGGGCCATTAATCTGGCGTAAGATATTTCCACCACTGTAGCCCATGATATCAGAAGTATCGCTGTATGATCCCGTGGGCGTGCCGGCATGCCCCATACCAAAATTGTGACCCAATTCGTGAGCAATGGTATCTTTCATATCGCATTGTGTGATCCAGGCCTTGCTAGGTGAACCACCTAAAGTCGCCGCACCATACCACCCGCAGCTATTCTGTTTTGGCAAAATATAAACTTTATGCTTATATTGCGTAAGGTTTATGCCGTTGGCCGTAGCCTGGTCATCAGCTGCCTGAGCCCAAGCATGGATGTCACAACTACCAGTACTGCTATAGTTAATCGTGAAAGGCCCTGCGACTATGCCTGTAATTTGTATATTATTCAGAGATGTTTCACGGTAAAGATCATTTACTGACTGTTGGTTCGGATCTTCGAAGATGGTCTCCTTAATTTCCTGTGTTGAGCAGGGAACTGAGGCATCATTGAGGTTAGTCATCATGACGATGGTAGCCTGATCTCCACTGACCATTGCGGCCGCAGGGGTAGTTGCAAGTGGTTCGAAACTGCTGGGATCATCTGTTGCTAGGTAGATTTGTTCATCTTGTGCTTGTCCTCGAACCCTAGCAAAGGATCCTGTAGTGGCATCTTTTGGTGGCTTTCCCTCAAATTCAAGTTCGAAACGTTTTCCCTGGTTTTTGTCATGAATGAAATATTTTTTTGATCCTCGATGATTTTCGAAATCATCGAAGTAAAGTACTTCAAGTTCCCCTGTTACTTCGGCTGCTTTTCCTGTCATAGCCCATTCGGGAGGTGACGCCCAAGTAATGGCTGGCGATGCTAATAGGGTGAGGCATATTAATTTATAAATTGTATTTAATGTGTTGGTTTTCATGATCGCCCTTCAGAGGAGTTTTTTGTTTTGTTGATTGATAGTTTAGTTTTTACACGGATTAAAAGTGTGATATTCGTAACGCTTTGATTTTTATAGTGTGATCATTGTCTCACTTTGATAAATAAGGGAATTAAGGCTTTAAAATGAATAGCGTAACATAAAAATACATCAATGTTTTGCAGGAAATTACTACAAAATCGATTGCATTATGAATATTGAGTTTTTCTTAGGTGCGCTAATAAAAATAGTCGAGAGTGTCAGTTGCTGCATCATTAACATTGCTTAAACCGAAAGCCATTACATTTTGAGGGCTCAATACCAGCCGACTTACAAAGACTATTTTTTTCAAGATTTTCGTTCCTCATTATAGAAATGCCATTTGCAGGTTTACCTGCAAACCCATAAGGCAGTATTGATGCCAAGCTGAGTTTTTATAGAAAAATGACCGAATGAATATATTCATTATTATTGTTAATGTCGCTCTTTTTTAAGACGTGTAGACCTAAATGTCTCATGTAAATTACGTTTACATTTAGGCAGGTTATCTAGGCGAGTATAGTTAAAAAATTTCGTGATTAAGTGACTGATTTATATTTACAAAAGTAATGAATTGAAATAATCGCTAGTGGCTCGAATTTGTAGTTATGCATGAATGTCCACGCCAAACTCAACTTTATTTATCAACAAGCCTATGGCAATATCATGCGATTTTTCAGGTTTTGAAAAGCAAGTAGTTTTTCGTATCAATCGTTTAATCCATGTTCTCAAGTTCTTTCGTTCAATTTGTTGTGTATTACTTTTACCTATTTCATGTTTATTAGCGCCAATATGTTTTTTTATAGGCGCTCTAGTCATCAGTAAAAAAACGTTTGATTTTAAAGGTTCAAGCAAGGCTTTTAAGTCTTTAAAAGCGACAGCCTTATGTTTCCCAGAAAGATGAGCAATAATGGTATTTATTGAATGTTCAGCTGTATGCCAGACCCGGTGCTGATTGGATTTATTTTTTACAAGCGACCACTGCTCGTCTATTTTAACTTCTTCACAGACAAGTTTGGCTTGACTTGGATAATGCTATTTTTAATGTATTAATGACCGTGTTTTTATTAATTTTGAGGATTTTGGCTGTATCTCGGATGCCACTGGAATTGATAGCCATTTTGACTATTTTTTTGTTATTCCTGCCTTACAGGCTTTGTATGGGTGGTTGAGTATAATTGTCTAAGTTTCACATTCTTCATTTTACAAAGATAGTGCTGAGCACCTGTGCTACTTTTTCCTGACTTGATTATTCTTGGGCTGTCACAACAAGGATAATGTTTTTTGATTAAATATTTTGTAGAACGACATTATATCAGGTGATATTTGAAACGTATAGATATTTTTTAATGAAATCACTGCCTTACCTTGCCATAAAGCATATCTAGACACAGTAGCAATAAGGTGACAAGCTTGTAATTATGGCTTTTCAGTGATTTTTTCTAATCTAATTGATGTTACGCACCCCACTTTAATTTCTATTAAAATACTAGGATATGAAAACACCTGATGTTTTTTACTTATACGTCGATTACCTGATTACATTCTTATTAGCTATACAACAGACACTGGCTTGTCTGGCTTAGTTGATGACACCTCCTAGATTTGATTAATCAAGTACTGGATTTAGCTAAAATAGAATCGGGTAACGTAGTCGTATCATTTGAATATATATCACTTACAGAGATGGTGACGAAAAGTTTGCTTTTTCTCCAAACTCAAGCAGATAAGATGGGTGTTCAGTTTAAACGAGTAGCTTACCCTGAAGTTATTGTGAGAGCAGATAGCCTGTTACTGAAACAAATTATTCTTAATTTGGCGAGTAATGCCATTAAATATAATAAGCGCAGTGGTAGTGTCACGGTTGATTGGTATGAGACAGAGCGTAATACCGTAAAACTTAACTAATTGATACCGGAATCGGTATTTCAGAAGAGATGCAAAAAAACGTTTTTGTTGCATTCGATAGATTAGGGAATACTGCATCGTCAATTGAAGGTACGGGTATAGGTCTTGTCATCACCAAGGAGTTGGTTGAAAAAATGGGTGGCACAATTGGCTTTGACAGTATTGAGGTGAAGGATCAACCTTCTGGATTGAACTGACTAAAGCAGTCTAATATTCATGTATTAGCTCATACTTAACTAAAATGATATTGACCCTATAGTGACAGAGTGCTTTAAGTCGGTAATAGCTTTTCAAGGTAAGGTTTGATTGCATTTTTAACCGTTGTTTACCTTATTGGTGATAGGTAAAAGTTAATTTGACGGTTCTCTATCTCCGTGTTTTCATAAAAAATAGTTGGGCCACTGAGATAATATCAAGGTGGCTTTTTTATGTCATAAAGAAAGTATTATTATTTAAGCTGTGTAGACGAATATAATAAGCTTTTCCATATAAATAATTAAAATTAGATGTTGTTATGTTGAGTGTGCTTGATCGTTTGATTATTAAGGATTTACTGAGAACTTTTTTTTCAGTTTTGCTTATTTTAGTAGTGATTATTGTTAGTCGTAATTTCTTGAAGACATTAAAAATGGCAGCAAATGGCATCATTTCGAATGATGTTGTTGCTGAGTTGTTGGGGCTAAAAATTTTATTATTTAGTTCTGAGTTTATGGTGCCATCAGCTTTTGTTGCGGTGTTGATGGTCATAGGTCGAATGTATAGAGATCAAGAAATGGCGGCATTAGCTTCTGCTGGCGTGGGTGTCTTTAGAATATACAACTCAGTTTTTAAAGCGATTATTCCGGTTATTTTATTATCTGTTTGGATGGCTTTATTTGTTTCTCCTTGGGCAAAAAGGGAGACCATTGAAATTATTCATCATGAAAAACAAACGGCTGGAATTAGAGGTATCTCAGAAGGGCGATTTAGTGAATACGGTAAAGGTAATTTAATATTTTATACGGAAAAAATCTCAGCCGATAACAAAATGCAGGATGTTTTTGTGCAAGATAAGCGAGGTAAGCAAATTGGAATTATAACCTCGGAGTCGGCAGAGTTGCGTGAGATTGAAGAAGGCTTATTTATTGTTTTTTTGAATGGTAAAAGAACTCAAGGCGTGCCTGGGGAATTAGATTATGCCTTTGAAACTTTCTCAGAATACGCAATGCGTATTGATGATGCATCGGGTGAAAAAAGAGTTAGTATTCATGGCGCTAGCTCAGAGAAATTATTTCAATCTGCTAAATTAGAAGAAATAAGTGAATTATTTCGCCGTTTATTTGTGCCAATGGGGATGTTTTTATTAACCTTAATGGCGGTTCCTTTGGCGCAGATAAGCCCTCGTGGTGGTGTTTATGGAAATTTATTAACGGCTTTTTTGATTTATTTTAGCTTTTCTAATTTTCAACAAGTCAGTTTAAGCTGGATGGTAAACAAGGAAATTCCAGTGTGGCTGGGTTTTAGTGGTATTTACTTGCTTGCTTTTTTGGTGGTTATTTTTTTGATAGTTCGTTTATATGGCATATCTTGGGTTGTTATGGGTTTAACAAGGAAAAGTAGATGAAAGCCTTAGACCGCTACATTATAAAAGAGATATTAAAAGGAACATTTATTGCGCTATTGATGCTATATACCTTATTTAACTTATTTACCTTGAATGATGAGCTAAGGTCAAGAGGGGTGGGGAGTTATGATTTACAGCATATATTTATGTACCTAGGCTTAATGATACCTCATTATGTTTATGAGTTAATGCCCTCTGCAGCATTGTTAGGTAGTCTATTTGTTTTAGGTAATATGGCTAATCATCGTGAATTGGTTGCTATGCGGGCTTCAGGTATTTCTCTAATGGGCATTATTCGCTCTGTACTCATGGCGGGAGCCATTTTGACAGCCATTTCGTTTGTTGTTGGTGAATTTATTGGTCCTGAAGCTGAGAGAAAAGCAAAGGTTTTAAAGAGTGTGGCAAAAACGAACCGTCCTATTGCTAGAATGGCCAATGGCATGTGGCTACGTGATGGTAGGCAGTTTATTAATGTTAAAGATAGTTATTTACAAGGGCAAGTAGGCAATATCTATGTTTATACAATTGATAGTGAACGCAATTTAGAATCCGTCACTTATGCAAAACAAGGGAAGATGGTAAAAAAGGGCGAGTGGCTACTTAAAGATGTACAGGTATCACTGCTTTCTAAGCAAGGGGTAAAGGTTCAACATTTAGCAGAAAAGCAATGGAAATCTAGTATTGATAATGACGTTTTAGATGTTGTTGTCATGGATCCAGAAAATTTAGCTTTAATTGAGTTATCGAAATATATAAATTTTTTAAAGGACAATAAACAAGATTTTGCTAAGTATGAATTAGCTTTTTGGGCTCGTGTAGTTAATCCTTTTGTTACTTTAGTGATGTTACTGGTCGCCGCTCCTTTTGTTGTTGGCGTAGGTCGTGGCACTGCTATGGGGCCTAGAATGGTCATGGGTGTTTTAATTGGGATGAGTTTTAATATTATCGATAATTCCGTAGGGCAAATGGGCATTGTTTATGGCTTAAACCCCTTATTAGTGGCTACTTTTCCTAGTCTCTTAGTTTTATCGGCTGCTTTATATGCGATTAGCCGGCTTCGCTAGCTAAATCTTGGTTTTTCGCTTTCAATAATCTAGTAGCTTAAACCCCTGCTAAACGGTATTATTAAAAGTTCTTCACGCTAACTGGATAAGATATGACGCAAAGAACTCGGCCACTTTCTCCTCATTTACAAGTCTACCGACTTCCATTAACGGCAATTGTTTCTATTTTACATAGAATGACGGGCGTACTTTTAGCGGCTGGTTTGGTTTTATTTGTGATTTGTTTGGCGCAAATTGAAGCAGGCAGTAGCAGCTTTAAGGCTATGCAAAGCTTTATTCAACAACCTTTTATTAGCGTGATTATTTGGCTAATAATTTATGCTTTATTTTTTCATCTTTGTCACGGTATTCGCCATTTGTTTTGGGATATGGGGGAAGGTTACGACAAAATTTTGATGAACTACTACCTGATACTAGAGCTTTTTGGCTCTATTGCTTTAACAGGGCTTAGCTTCTTATTTTTGCAATTAGGAGGGGCGGCATGAAATATCAAACACCATTAGCAAAAGCACATGGGCTAGGTTCAGCAAAAACAGGGACACACCATTGGTGGATGCAACGAGTAACAGCCGTTGCTTTAATTCCACTTTCTTTTTGGGTGATTTTATTTATACAGCAACTATTCCATGCTTCTTATCCAGAGATGAAACAGTGGTTAAGTAGCCCTTTTAATTTAGGCTTACTTTTATCTTGGGCGTTTGTTAGCTTTTATCATGCGGCAATAGGGTTACAAGTTGTCATTGAAGATTATTTAAGTCCGACATGGTTAAAAATTACCATAGTATGGATGGTTAAATTAGCTTTTTTAGGTGGGGCTATCACAGCGTTAGTTTTGGCGATTCGTATTGCAGTTTCAGCAGGGTGAAAAATGAAAGACAAATATAAAATTATTGAGCATGAATACGATGTCGTTGTTGTTGGTGCGGGTGGTGCTGGCTTGCGTGCAACTTTAGGCATGGCTGAAAAAGGCCTGAAGACCGCTTGCATAACTAAGGTGTTTCCTACGCGTAGTCATACCGTTGCTGCTCAGGGCGGGATTAGTGCTGCTCTTGGGAATAATGGTGAAGATGATTGGCGCTGGCATATGTACGATACTGTTAAAGGGTCGGACTGGTTAGGCGATCAAGATGCAATTGAATATATGTGTCGCGAAGCCGCCCCCGCTGTTTTAGAGTTAGAGCATTATGGTGTTCCTTTTTCACGAAATGAAGATGGCAAAATTTATCAGCGTGCTTTTGGTGGCATGACAACTCATTTTGGTGAAGGCACTGCACAAAGGACTTGTGCAGCAGCAGATGTAACAGGGCATGCTATTTTACATACGCTTTATCAGCAATCGCTTAAACATAAAGCAGAGTTTTTTGTTGAATATGTTGTCTTAGATTTAATTATGGAAGATGACGAATGCCGAGGTGTTTTAGCTTGGTGTTTGGACGATGGCTCCTTACATGTTTTTAAAGGGCATAGCACTATATTGGCGACAGGTGGGTATGGACGCTGTTATCAATCTTGTACTTCTGCGCATACGGTGACTGGGGATGGTAGTGCGATGGTATTACGTGCTGGCTTACCTTTGCAAGATATGGAGTTTATTCAATTTCACCCAACGGGTATTTATGGTGCGGGTTGCTTGATTACGGAAGGCGCACGAGGTGAGGGTGGTTACTTAACCAACTCTAAAGGCGAACGATTTATGGAAACCTATGCGCCGCATGCCAAAGATTTAGCTTCGCGTGATGTGGTTAGTCGAGCGATTACCATGGAAGTTAACGCAGGAAGAGGTGTTGGAGAACATGCGGATCATGCTTATTTGCATGTGGAACATTTAGATCCTGAGGTTATTCATGAGCGTTTACCAGGTATTTCTGAAACGGCACGTGTCTTTGCTGGGGTAGATGTCACAAAAGAGCCTGTTCCTGTCATTCCTACCGTGCACTACAATATGGGCGGAATTCCAACTAACTATAAGGCTGAAGTGGTCACGTTGAAAGATGGTAATCCAGATAGTGTGGTTAAAGGCTTGATGGCGATTGGTGAAGCGGCTTGTGTTTCAGTGCATGGTGCAAATCGCTTAGGGTCAAATTCTTTATTAGATATTATTGTTTTTGGGCGAGCCGCTGCCATACGTTGCGCTGAATTAATCACACCAAGAACAGCACATAAACCACTAGCAGATAATGCATTAGATAAAGCCTTGCAGCGTTTTGAAACTATCCGCAATGCAAAAGGTAATCTAAAAACATCTGAAATACGTACTGATATGCAGAAAACCATGCAACAGCATGCGGCTGTATTTAGAACGGAAGATGTTTTACAAAAAGGAGCGAGTGCCATTGCAGAGATTCGCACTTCATTTGCGCAATTAAAATTAGAGGATGATTCCCTAATTTGGAATACTGATTTAGTGGAAGCATTAGAGCTAAATAACCTTTTAGATTTATCTTTAGTGACGATTAACGCGGCAGCTAATAGAAAAGAAAGTAGAGGGGGGCATGCGCGAGATGATTATCCTGATAGAGATGATCAGCAATGGTTAAAGCACTCTTTATTATGGATAGAAGATAATAAAGTCAAAATCGATTACCGTCCTGTGCATATGTACACGTTAACGGATGATGTTGAGGTTATCCCACCTAAGAAGAGGGTTTATTAATGGTTGAATTTACACTACCTAAAAACTCAGTGGTTCAAAAAGGAAAGAATTTCCCTGCTGAAAAAGGTGCGACTCGACTTAAGCAGGTAGAAGTCTATCGCTGGAATCCTGATTCAGGTGAAAATCCGCGAATAGATACTTACCAAATTGATTTAGATCAATGTGGGCCGATGGTTTTAGATTTAATCGTCAAAATTAAAGATGAAATTGATAGTAGCTTAACCTTCAGGCGCTCGTGTCGAGAAGGCGTGTGCGGTTCATGCGCAATGAATGTTAATGGCAAAAATACCTTAGCTTGTATTAATGCAATTGATGAGTATAAGGGAGCCATTAAAATTTTTCCGCTACCGCATATGGATGTCATTAAAGACTTAGTGGCAGATATGACGCATTTTTATGCACAATATGCCTCTATTCAGCCGTGGATAGAAACGCAATCCCCAGCGCCTTCTGATACAGAGCGTTTGCAAAGCCCTGAGGAGCGTAAGCAATTAGATGGGCTTTATGAGTGTGTATTATGTGCTTGTTGCTCGACAAGTTGTCCTAGTTATTGGTGGAATAGTGAACGCTATTTAGGGCCTGCTGTTTTATTGCAGGCATACCGCTGGCTTAATGATAGCCGAGATGAGCATACGGGGGAGCGCTTAGATGAGTTAGAAGATCCTTTTAAGCTATTTAGGTGTCATACGATAATGAATTGCACGGATACTTGCCCCAAAGGCTTAAATCCAGCAAAAGCGATTGGAGAAATTAAAAAAATGTTACTCGTGAGAGAAGAAGGCTAGTGTCGCAATTAAAGCAGTTACGCTGGCAATGTCGGCGTGGAGCAAAAGAGCTGGATGCTCTTTTGTGTGCTTATTTAGATGACTCTTACAGTGATGCAGATAAAGATGAGCAGAAGCAGTTTTCTGCTTTGTTAAAGCAAGAAGATAATCAATTATTAGCTTATTTTTTTGCACATAAAATACCCAATGAACCTGAGCTAAAAGCCATTGTCGAAAAAATCAGAGTTAGCGTTATTCGTTAAAGTAAGGCAATCACAGAGCCTGTTGATATTTCTAGTGCTACTGCATAGTGTGAGTGCTTTAAGTGTTTTTATGATAGCGGCTGTGCTTTGGTTTAAAGTGGCTTTATGGTTTTGTATTATCGGAAGCGGTTACTTTTATTGGTGCCGGTATCAAAATCAGTCTTACTGTTTTGCGATAAAATATAGCCCTGAATTTTTATGGCAGCTTATTGGTAATGATGAAAAACCGTTAAATTTTAAAATCTTAAAATCTACGGTTATGACATCATTTTTGATTGTTTTGCATGTAAAAACAGATAATACTTATCGCTATTTTTTAGTTTTGGCCGATTCGACGGATGATGAAAGCTTTAGAAAATTACATGTACTTCTAAAAATAAATCCAGAAAATAAAGACGATTCTTAGTGGTAATATCTTTCTGTAGGTGTGCAGTGACGCCTCTTGTTAATCGCTTTTCAGCCGGAAATTTAAATCAACTAAATAGCGGATTAATAAAATCAGCAATATCAATGATTTCTTCTAAGCAAACTGAGTGTTGCATCGGGTACTCATGCCAAGTAATGGGGTAGTTTAATTCTTTTAATTGTGTAAAAGCTGTTTTTGCAGCTTGTGGTGCGACAACGGGGTCCATGCTTCCATGAGCCATAAAAATAGGCGTATTAGCATTATTAATATGCCCCTCAGATTTTAATTGCTCAACAGTGGGTAAGTAAGTTGATAAGGCGATAATGCCAGCCAATTTTTTAGGAAATCGTAAACCAGCATGTAAAGCAATAACGCCGCCTTGAGAAAATCCAGCTAATAAAATATTTTCTGCTTTTATACCCTTTTCAATTTCTTGCTCGATAAGCTGTGTGACTGCTTCGGCTGATTGGTAAATATCATCGACAGCAACCTCTCTATCTAAATCTGCGGCTAGAATATCGTACCAAGAACGCATTTCCATACCGCCGTTAATAGTTACGGGCTGGATTGGTGCGTTAGGGAAAATAAAGTGTGTATGTTGTTCTTTTTTTAATTTTAATTCGGGAGCAATACTTTCAAAGTCATGGCCATCAGCGCCTAAACCATGTAGCCAAATAATAGAGTACTCTGTTGTTGAGGTAGCGAGAATTTCTACGCAAGTTAAAGTTGTGTTAGTCATAAGCTAAAGGTTGTTTGTAATGTTTTTGGGATGATTTTCTTATCGCGCACTGATCTAAGCAATGCTGTTTTTCAGGTTCAGTCATTGTTGGCCAATTTGTAATTTCAGCCAATGAACGAAAGCAGCTTAAGCAAAGCTCTTGTGAGTTTAAACGACACTCTTTTAAACAAGGAGAAGCAATGGTATGTGCTTTATTGTCGTTAATTAATTGCTGTATTTTCTGTAATGAAGGTGCGGCCTGAGTGTAATTCACAGGGATAGTGTGAATTTCATTATTAATGACTAAGCGTAAAGACGGGTAGGAATTAACAGGTAAATCGCGAGAGAAAGCAATCTGTTCGAGAAGCTTGCTATTGATTTCATTGCTAGTGTAATCAATAGCAAACTGCTTGGTATTTAAGTCAGTAGATTTAGCACACTCTAATAAGGTAGAGCTTAAAGAAGGATTTTTTGCATCCTGATAATATGCTTTCTGAATGGATTTCCGCATTGCATTAGCAAAATATTTCCCTTGTGATTTGGCTGCTAACACAGCACGACAAGCAGGGTATGTAGAGCGATAAGGCGTATTTTTAGACCAAAAATCAAAATTAAACTGAATGCTTGGAACCGTGTGTTCAATTTGTCGCCAAGCTTGCTGTACCATCGCTTGTGTTTCAGCGGGCATAGCTAAATCAGTATCGGCTGCTAAACCGCCTACAATTTCTTTGTATGCTATCAGCGCAGGAAGCTTTAATTTTATTTCCGCTAAAGATTCTTCAAAGGCATAACACCAGCTGCACATGGGGTCATAGATATAATAAAGGGTATTGTTTTCTAACTGCATAAAAAAGCGGATTGTTTTTTAATAGTGATCAAATTAAGGGCTGCCATTATAAGGAGTCATGGCTTGGCAAAGTAAAGCCAAGCATTAGTGTATTGCTTGAAGTATAGAGCTATGCGGCAGTGAAAAACAGCTTTCAGTCAAAATAGCTGTGCCTAAAGCTTATGCTTAAATAAAAGATAGGGTAAAATTCCTTTCAGAAAGTTTGCTAATTTTAAACAGAAAACTTGTTTTTTCGTTAATTGAGACACGCATGAATCTAAATAAAGTAATGGATACCTCTAATTTAAGAGGTGATTTTTTTGGTGGTTTAACAGCGGGTGTTGTTGCGCTGCCATTGGCGCTCGCTTTTGGTGTGCAATCTGGAATGGGTGCAATTGCAGGGATTTATGGGGCGATTGCGATAGGGATGATTGCTGCCTGGTTTGGTGGAACGGCAACGCAGATTAGTGGGCCTACTGGGCCTATGACGGTTGTATCGGCGGTTGTTATTGCTTCTGCAATTGAACTGCATGGTAGTTTGAATGCAGCAATGGGAAGTATTATTGCCATCTTCATGTTAGCGGGTGTGATACAAATTTTATTAGGTGTGCTCAAAATAGGGCAGTATATTCGATACATGCCTTACTCGGTGGTATCCGGCTTTATGAGTGGTATTGGCGTTATCATTATTGTTTTGCAATTTTTCCCTTTTTTAGGGCATAGTTCACCTAAAAAAATTGTCGATATTTTTATAGAATTACCGCAAATTTTGCCGCAAACAAATTTGGATTCAGTTTTTCTTGCCTTAGCAACGATTGCGATTATTTATTTATTTCCACGGATTACAAAATTAATCCCTAGTGCGCTAGTGGCATTAATCGCCTTAACCGTGATTTCTACACTTTTGGGCTTAGATGTCGCGATTATTGGAAATATACCAGAAGGCTTGCCGAAACTTCAGTTAGATAGCTTGGTGAGTGTGGATTATATGAATCCGATGTTAATTCTTTTGCCTGCTTTAACTTTGGCGGCACTCGGTACGATTGATTCCTTATTAACATCTATTGTTGCTGATAATATGACTAAAACACAGCATAATTCCAATAAAGAATTAATAGGTCAAGGCTTGGGGAATATGGCTGCTGCTGCGATAGGTGGGATTCCTGGTGCTGGAGCAACGATGCGCACAGTTGTGAATATTAACTCAGGCGGGAGGACTCGGCTTTCAGGTGTGATACATAGCTTAGCGTTGTTATTTGTATTGGTCGGTGCAGGTGAGTACGCAAGCCTTATTCCTCTTCCCGTTTTAGCGGGCATCTTAATTACGGTCGGCATAGGAATTATTGATTATAAAGGTTTAAAACATCTTTTTAGTGTGCCTAGGGCTGATGCCGTGGTTATGTTGACTGTATTAATAATGACGGTTTTTGTTGATTTATTACAGGCCGTTGCAATAGGGATGGTATTAGCTTCTGTTTTGTTTATGAAAAAAATGAGCGATATAGCTGAGGGGAAGTCGTCAGTAGGTTCAATTGCGAAATTTGCGCGAGAAGAAAAATGGGATGATGAAATTGAATTAAGTGAGGAAGCGCAAAATAAAACCTATATTAAGCACTTTGATGGGCCTATCTTTTTTGGTTTTGCTGCCAAATTTCAAGAGATGAGCTTGGCATTACCTGATGTTGATATTGTCATTATGCGCATGAAAAAAGTACCTTATATTGATCAGTCAGGTATGTATGCTATTGAAGATGCCGTTATGGCAATGCAAGAAAAAAATATAAAAGTGTTTATCACTGGGATTCAGAGTCAGCCTAAAGATATGTTGAAGCGCATTGATTTAATTCCTAATATGATTAATGAAAGCCAGTTATTTGATGATTTTGAGCAATGTATTCAATCATTGAAATTAACAGAGTAAGAAGTATTAATTTTTTTACCTATGGGTGTGGTTAAAGCGTTTCTATCATTTGGAAATTAGCATAAATAAAACTTAAGAGGGACTTTAAGCTTTTCAATTATTAAAATATCAAATATAATAGTGGGTCTTACTGGGCATTAGCCCTCCTTGCCTTACTATTATTATTGATAGAAGGCTTTAAACCGAAAGGAAAATTATGCGACATTATGAAATTGTCTTTTTAGTTCATCCTGATCAAAGTGCTCAAGTACCTGGAATGATAGAACGCTATCGTACCACTATTGAAGCTGCATCAGGATCGATTCACCGCCTTGAAGATTGGGGACGCAGACACCTTGCATATCCAATTAAAAAACTTCAAAAAGCGCATTATGTATTAATGAATATTGAATGTGATCAAGCAACTCTTGACGAGCTTGAAAGTACATTCCGCTTCAATGATGCAGTATTGCGTAGCATGACTTTAATTATGAAAGAAGCTGTTACTGGCGCTTCTATTATTGCTTCTGCAACAGCAGAAGAAAATAAAGTAGTCGCTGAGAAAGCAGCAGCAGAAGCTGAAAGAAAAGCAGCAGCTGAGAAAGCAGAAGCTGAAAGAAAAGCAGCAAAACCAGCGCCAGCAGAAACAACTGAAAAACCAGTTACTGCTGAATCTGAATAATTATCAACTATATTAGAGGTTAACTATGGCACGTCAAATGAGACGCAAAAAGAATTATTCTTTTGGTGCTGAAGGTGAAGCAAATTCAATCAATTATAAAAACATCGAATTATTAGGTGAATTTGTAACTGAAACAGGAAAAATTGTACCTAGTCGTATTACAGGCACAAAAGCAAAAGATCAAAGAAAAATAACAAACGCCGTTAAACGCGCACGTTATATTGCATTGATGCCTTTTTGTGATGCACACGACTAATATAAATATTAATTAGGTACATATAGTGGAATTTATAGCGAAATTTATTATGAAGAGCAGAATGTCAGCAATGACGGTTGCTTCTTCGCTTGCGCTGTTATCTATTATTATGCCGCCTATTAGTATAGTAAGTTCAGCCGCGGTTGCATTGGTTACTTTACGCCGCGGAGCTAATGAAGGTTTATTGGTACTACTAAGTGCGTGTGTTGCTTCTGCGACCCTAGGCTTTATTGTTATGGGCGACTACCAGTTTGCGGTCGCTTATGCGTTAATATTATGGACACCTGTTTGGTTGTTATCCATTGTCTTAAGGGAAGGGAAGCATTTATCACTGGCTTTAGAGATTGCAGCTGCTCTAGGTATCTTAGCTATCTTGGGGTTTTATCTATTTATTCCTAATCCTGCTGAATATTGGCAGGCGATATTAGCGATAATGGTAGAACCTATAAGACAAGCGCAAGATATACCTTTAGAGCAGTTAGAATCAACAATGACAACTGTAGCAAAGTATATGACTGGAATACTAGCAGCAGGTTCTATTACAGGCCTACTGTTAGGATTGTTGTTAGCTAGGTGGTGGCAATCTAAGCTTTATAACCCCGGTGGTTTTAAAACTGAGTATTTGTCTCTACAAATGTCGCAACGCTTTACTTTAGCGACATTGTTAGTCATTTTGATTGCTTTCTTAACGAGTGGCAGCATTTCTGAAATCGCAGCTAATATTGGTGTTATTTTATTTATGTTGTATAGTTTCGTAGGCATGGCAATCGTGCATAGTTTAATATCAGTTATGAAGGCAAAACGTTTTTTATTGCCTCTTTTCTATTTATTAGCATTTGTTGTTCCACAACTAGTATTACCCGTAGCGATCATTGGTCTTTCCGATACATGGCTGAATTTACGTAAAAATATTAAACCCCCAACGAGTGCCAACTAGGTACTGAGTATCAATTTTTTAAATTGATAAATTATTGAGGACTATAAGATGGAAATCATCCTTCTTGAAAAAGTTGTAAACCTAGGAGACCTAGGTGATAAAGTAAATGTGAAGTCAGGATATGCTAGAAATTTCCTAATTCCACAATTAAAAGCAGTTATGGCAACAAAAGAAAAAGTTGCTGAATTTGAGCAGCGTAGAGCAGAGCTAGAAAAATTAGCAGCTGATAAATTAGCTGCTGCTACTAAAAGAGCGACTGCGATTGCTAAAGTTAGCATTGTTATCCCGCATAAAGCAGGTGATGAAGGTAAACTGTTTGGATCTGTTGGTACAGTAGATATTGCGGCTGCATTAACAGCAGCAGGCGCAGAAGTAAGCAAACATGAAGTACGTTTACCTGAAGGTATTATTCGTCATATCGGAGAATTCGATATTGACATAAACCTACATGCAGATGTAACAGAAACGGTTAAAGTTTCTATTGTTGCTGAAGACTAATAACTCTTAAAAGTTATTACCAAAAAGCCGCAGATTTATCTGCGGCTTTTTTTTGCCTAAAATGTAGTGTTTCTATGCAATAGAATGCCCCAGAAAACCTAGGTAATAAGTATTAAAGCAATTTATCCAAGCGTTAATAGCGATGCGATTGCATTGAGCGTGCCCATCAATATAGCACTATGCTGAATTGATGGGCAGGGCTTAACTTTTAGCGGATTCTAACAAAGGGATCAAATACCCAAACTATCCCATAGTTCATCAACCTTCTTAATTACCTCTGGGGACATTTCTATCGTACGTCCCCATTCGCGAGTGGTTTCGCCTGGCCATTTGTTCGTTGCATCAAAACCAACCTTAGAGCCTAAGCCTGATACAGGTGATGCAAAGTCTAAATAATCAATCGGTGTATTTTCTAAAATGGTTAAATCACGGGCAGGGTCCATACGGGTTGTAATAGCCCAAATCACTTCTTGCCAATTATGCACATCAATATCATCATCGACGACAATCACAAATTTAGTGTACATAAATTGACGTAAATAGGACCAAGTGCCAAGCATTACACGCTTGGCATGACCTGCATATTGTTTTTTCATACTGATAACTGCCATGCGATAAGAGCAACCTTCAGGCGGTAAATAAAAATCAGTAATTTCAGGAAATTGCTTTTGTAAAATAGGCACAAACACCTCATTTAAAGCAACCCCTAAAACAGCAGGTTCATCAGGTGGCTTACCGGTAAAGGTGCTGTGATAAATGGGTGCTTGGCGCTGTGTTATACATTCAATGGTAAAGACAGGAAAGCTATCTACTTCATTATAATAACCAGTATGATCGCCAAAAGGGCCTTCTGGCGCCATTTCATCTGGGTAAATAAAACCTTCTAAAACAATTTCAGCACTTGCTGGCACTTGTAAATCGTTAGTGATTGATTTTGCGACTTCTGTTTTACTGCCGCGTAATAAACCTGCAAAGGCATATTCTGACAAAGTATCAGGTACGGGCGTTACCGCCGCTAAAATAGTGGCAGGATCAGCGCCTAGCGCAACAGAAACAGGGTAGGGCTGGCCAGGATTTTTCTCTTGCCACTCTCTAAAGTCTAATGCACCGCCACGATGAGCTAACCAGCGCATAATCACTTTATTTTTAGCAATCACCTGTAAGCGATAAATACCTAAATTATGTCTATCTTTATAAGGCCCTTTGGTAATCACTAAAGGCCAGGTGATCAATGGGGAAACATCCTCTGGCCAGCAGGTTTGTATAGGGTAAACACTTAAATCAATCTCGTCACCTTTACGAATCAGCTCTTGGCAGGGAGGGTTCTTAACCACTTTTGGTGCCATATGTAACACGTTTTTAAAGACAGGAATTTTATCGATAGCATCCTTCATGCCTTTAGGTGGTTCGGGTTCTTTAAGTTGGGATAACAACTCACCGACACCGCGCAATGCCGTGACGGATTCTTCCCCCATCCCCATTGCAACTCTATCAGGTGTACCAAAAAGGTTGGCTAATACGGGAATGTTATAGCCCTTAGGATTTTCAAATAGCAGGGCAGGGCCGCCTTGCTTTAAAGTACGATCACAAATTTCAGTCATTTCTAAAACAGGATCAATTTCTTGAGTGATGCGTTTTAGTTGGCCTTTCTTTTCAAGTTGTGCGATGAAATCGCGAAGGTCTTTGTATTTCATAGAGGGTAAATTAAGGCTGAGTTAGAGTTTATACCGATTCAAATATCTACTTAAGCCTTGGTGCATAATTATTTTAATGCTTGTGTAAGGCTTCAGGTAGGATGGGTAGAGTGTCTTTTTGCGAAACCCATCGTTTTTTCTGTGGGATTAATGGGTTTCACTGCGCACCCAAAAAGACAGGCACTACGCTCTACCCATCCTACATAAATGTTAAATTAATGAGCTTAGGCTGCAATACCATTATGGCGTAATAATGCATCAATCTTCGGTTCTCTACCCCGAAATTTAACAAATAATTCCATAGCGCTCTCGCTACCGCCTGTTTCTAGGATGTTTTCTAAAAAGGCGAGTCCCGCTTCTTGGTTAAAAATACCTTGCTCTTCAAATAAAGAATAAGCATCGCTGGATAAAACTTCTGCCCATTTATAGCTGTAATAACCAGCCGCATAACCGCCTGCGAAAATATGCGAAAAGCTGTGCGCAAATCGATTAAAGCTTGGGGGAGCCATAACAGAAACTTTCTGACGGATTTTATCCAGTACCTCATAAACACGAGCGCCATTTTCTGGGTCGTATTCCTGATGCAATCTAAAATCAAATAAACTAAATTCTAATTGGCGAACCATTAACATGCCCGCTTGAAAGTTTTTAGCGGCTAGCATTTTATCAAACAATGACTGTGGAAGTGCTTCCCCAGTTTGATAATGACCAGAGATTAAATCGAGTGCCTCTTTTTCCCAGCACCAGTTTTCCATAAATTGGCTAGGCAGTTCAACAGCATCCCATTCAACGCCATTAATACCCGACACACCTAAGTGGTCAACTTGAGTCAGCATGTGTTGTAAGCCATGCCCAAACTCATGAAATAAGGTTAATACTTCATCGTGGGTCAATAAAGCAGGATCATTGGCAGTCGGTGGAGTGAAATTACAAGTGAGATAAGCGACAGGGATTTGTAAGCCATCTGCTGTTTTTTTGCGGCCTACGCAATCATCCATCCAAGCGCCACCGCGTTTTTGTGCGCGAGCATAAAGGTCAATATAAAATTTACCACGAAGTTCGCCGGTTTTATCTAAAATTTGAAAGAAACGAACGTCTTCATGCCAAGTATCAATATCTTGTTCTTCACTGATTTGTAAACCATAAAGCTTTTCTACAACACTAAACAGTCCTGATAAAACTTTAGGGGCAGGGAAGTATTGTTTAACTTCTTCTTGTGATAAATCATACGCATATTGGCGCATTTTCTCGGAAAAATAACCGATATCCCAAGCAAAAAGTTTATTGATGCCATAGTGCTCAGTTGTGAAAGCGGTTAAGTCGGCTAAATCTTGTTTGGCCTGAGGAAGCGATTTTTCTGCTAGCTCTTCTAAAAAGTCAGTGACCTGTTTGGGCGTCTCAGCCATTTTTGTTGCTAGTGATAATTCGGCATAATTATTAAAACCCAATAACTGCGCTTTTTTATGGCGCAAAGCAATCAAGCTTTCCATAATGAGCGTATTATCCCAATCTTCATTAGCGCCTAATTCTGATGCGCGTGTTGAAAAAGCTTTATAGGTATCTGAGCGTAGTTGACGATCATCAGCATAAGTCATGACCGCAATATAGGAAGGAAATTGTAGCGTTAGCATCCAGCCTTTTTCTCCTTCCATTTCCGCCGCCTGTTTTGCTTGTTGTAGAGCAGATTCAGGAAGGCCTGCTAAATCAGACTTTTTCTTAATTAATTTGCTCCAATCATTAGTGGCATCTAATAAGTTTTCTTCGTAGCGGCTAGTGAGTTGTGATAGTTCTAAGCTAATATCTTTATATTGCGCTTTTTTCTCATCATCTAATGCAATACCCGACAAACGAAAGCTACGTAAAGAATTTTGGACGATTTTTTTCTGCGCGACATCTAAATCTGCGTAAGAATCACCTTCCGCAATACTTTTGTAAGCCTGAAATAAAGCATCATGCTGCCCCATTTCAGTTGAATACTCACTGAGCTTTGGCAGGCATTCATTATAAGCATCACGCAAATCATCACTATTAGTCACAGAATTCATGTGGCTAATAGGCGACCAAACACGGCTGATTTTATCTTCTACCTCATCAATCGGCGCGATTAAATTATCCCAAGTGTAGGACTTATTAGCTGCGAGCACTTGCTCAACGGTTGCCCGGGCATCTGCTAACAACTGATCCATGGCTGGCACAATATGCTCAGGTTTGATTTGAGAGAAAAGAGGTAAATCAGCGTTGCTTAATAAGGGGTTGCTCATGGCTTAATCTAAAGTTTTATTTAAGAATAGTAGGTAAATTTTAACTAAAATTCATAAATTCCGCTGATTCATTTTTGCATCCCTTAGATAAACTCGTATCATGATGATTTTACTTGTTAGAGAAAGGGCTGAATAATGGCATTACGAAGTTTTAAAACGAAGCAACCACAAATCGGAGAGCGTGTTTACCTTGATGATAGCGCAGTCATTATTGGTGATGTCACGCTAGGGAATGATGTGTCAATTTGGCCGACAGTGGTGATACGTGGCGATGTTGCATCGATCGAAATTGGGAAGGCAACAAATATTCAAGACGGGACAGTCTTACATGTTTCGCATAAAGGAAAATATACACCTAAAAATGCACCGCTAAAAATTGGTAAGGGAGTAACAGTAGGGCATCGTGCTGTTGTACATGCTTGTACGGTCGGCGATTATTGCTTAGTCGGCATTGGTGCAATTATCATGGATAATGCAGTGTTAGAAGATTATGTCATGCTCGGTGCGGGTGCTTTAGTGCCAGCAGGGAAAGTGTTGGAAAGTGGTTATTTGTATATGGGCGCGCCAGCTAAACAAGCGCGTGCATTAACTGAGCAAGAAAAAGAATTTTTAGAGTATTCAGCAAGCCATTATGTGATTTTAAAAGATGAGTATTTGCTGGAAGCCAATTAAGTACCGAGGCGCAGTTGTTTTAATATTTTGGATAGGATGATGAGTAGGATGTTTTTTTGCGAAACCCATCGTTGTGCGTAAGATTGATGGGTTTCACTGTGCATCTAAAAAGACAGAGGCTACGTTCTACCTATCCTACGAAAATGTGTGTGTTTACGCCAGCCATCCTATATGACTTTCTTCAAAGCAAAAAAAAGCCCAAATAAAAATTATTTATTCGGGCTTTTTATTAGAAAAATAAAATCTATTTTTCTAATAAATCAATTTTACCTGGTTTTCCATCCCACTCTTTTGCATCGGGTAATGGATCAGTGACTTCAGATATAACAGGCCATAATTCAGATAATTCTGCATTGATTTCAATGAACTGCTCTTGACCTTCAGGTAGCTCATCTTCAGAGAAAATTGCTTCAGCAGGACATTCAGGCTCACATAGTGTGCAATCAATACATTCATCAGGATCAATAACTAAAAAGTTAGGGCCTTCATGAAAACAATCAACGGGACAAACATCAACACAATCAGTGAATTTACATTTAATGCAATTTTCAGTAACGACAAAGGTCATTTTAAATACCTACTTGTTTTTGGAATAATAAAATTAGTACAGCCGAGTATTCTATCAGAAAGAAATGCTTTATTCTGCTTCTAAGGGAAAAATATCATTAGAAGGGGGAGAAAACTGCGACATAATTATTTTAATGTTTTTATGACAGCTGCCATTTTTCGTGGAATTGATGGGTTTCACTATAATAACTGAAAAGACAGCCGTTACGTTTTAGCTATCCTATAGCGCAAGCTTAACGCCCATCGCAAGTAATAATAGTGCAATAAATGTTTTTAAGTATTTGTCTGGGATATATCGTCCAAATAAACTACCAAAATAAATAGCTGGAATACCGCCGATTAATAAACCACTTAATAAATCAAAATCTACCGAGCCTAAATGCAAGTGCCCCATTCCGGCAATCGCCGTGAGAGGGACGGCATGGGCAATATCGGTACCAACAATTTGAATAGGTTTTTTTCTAGGGTAAAGTAAAAATAAGATAGCTGAACCTATCGCTCCTGCACCCACCGAAGAGATAGTGACTAAAATGCCTAAAGCAGCACCAGAAAAAACAGTGAGGTGAGGGCGGTAGCGTTTAAAAATAGCAACAAAAGCAGAATCACCATGATGATGGCTCACATAAGAAACTAAACGGCCTTTTATAACAATAATAAAAGACGTTAAAATCAGCATCACACTTAAAGTCATCATCATTAAGCGGTCTGAATTCAATCCTGCGGCTTTTAAATACTCCAAAAGAGAAACCGTAATTAACGCGCTCGGGACGCTGCCTAAGGCTAATAAACCAACTATTTTCCAATCAACCGTTTTATGACGATGATGAAAAAATACGCCGCTTGCTTTAGTGAGTGAGGCGTAGAGCAAGTCTGTCCCCACTGCAATCGCGGGCGATATACCAAAACCTAGTACTAAAATAGGGGTCATTAAAGAACCGCCGCCAACGCCCGTTAAGCCAATAATAAAGCCGACTAAACTGCCCGCGGCAACATGCATTAAATCCAATGTGAAAAAATCCATTTATTTATTTATTGATGAAAAAACGGTGGCTAAAAAAACCAGCATAAATGGCAATAATCATAATGATGGCTTCGACAGAAAATAAAGCTAAATTTGCCACGGCAGGTCCTGGGCAATAGCCTGTCATTCCCCAACCGATACCAAAAATCGCTGAACCAAAAATTAAAGGTTTATCCAGGTTTATTTTGTGTGATACGTGAAATGCATCATCAAAAAGAGGCGTAGGGCGTTTTAATATAAAGCGAAAGCTTAAAATACCAACCGCTAAAGCCCCCATCATCACAAAAGCCAAACTAGGATCCCAGTTTCCTGTGATATCTAAAAAGTTTAAAACCTTATTTGGGTCCATCATTTGAGAGATCGCAAGCCCCAAACCAAAAATAAGTCCTGCTAGCAATGCAACTAAATTAGTTTTCATTACAGCGCTCCTAATAAATGCTTAAAGACAAAAACAGTGATTATTCCGCTCGCCATAAAGGTAACCGTTGCAGTAATTGAACGGATGGAAAAATTAGAAATACCGCAAATGCCGTGGCCACTTGTACAGCCACCGCCCATGCGCGTTCCAAAACCGACTAAAAAACCACCGATAATAATCGCCCAAACCGGGTAGCCTTCACGTAAAACCAAACTGCCACCACTAAAATATTGAAAAGCCGCCGCTCCAAGAACCAAACCGAGCAAAAATAAGCCACGCCATAATTCTTCTTTTTTAGGTGCGCTAAATAAGCCATTCATAATGCCGCTGATTCCTGCCATGCGGCCATTTAATAAAAGCAATAAACTAGCACTTAAGCCAATTAAAGCACCACCTAATAAGGCGGAGATAGGAGTGAAATTTTCCAACGCTTTTCCTTAGATAACAGTTTTTAATCCCATCATTATAAAGGGTCTCATGGTATGGTAGCAAAATAACTGCACAATACAATCCTTTTATCGCTGCACTATATTATATGACATCAAAACAGTTTATTGGTTTATTTATAGATGCCTTGTGGGTAGAAAATGGTCTAAGTAAAAATACGCTCAATGCCTATGCAAGTGACTTGCGTATTTTTACAAAAAGTCTGGGGGAAAAAGAATTAACCGACGTTGATAAGCTAGATATTAGCAAATTCTTAAATCAGCGCTATGACGACGGCATTAGCGCACGCTCATCAGCAAGAATTTTATCTAGCTTACGTCGTTTTTATGGCTATTTAATTCGTGAAAAACAGATAAGAAGTGACCCAACCGCTTTAATTGAGCCGCCTAGAATTGGTAAACCCTTACCGCATACCTTATCTGAAAAAGAGGTTGATTTATTACTCAATGCACCTGAAATAACAGCGGTACTTGGTATGCGTGATAAAGCCATGCTAGAAATGCTTTATGCAACGGGTTTGCGTGTCTCAGAGTTAGTCTCTTTAACCCTAAGCCAAGTAAACCTAAGAATGGGTGTGTTACGCGTAACAGGAAAAGGCAATAAAGAGCGGCTTACGCCCATCGGCGAACAAGCCATTTTTTATTTAGAAGTGTATATGCAGCAAAGCCGCCCCGCATTATTATCTGAACGCCCCTGTGAAATGGTTTTTGTGACGAATCGAGCTGCGGGCATGACACGCCAAGCGTTTTGGCATATCATTAAACGCTATGCCAAAAAAGCGGAGATTAAATCACATTTATCGCCGCATACATTACGCCATGCTTTTGCAACGCACTTAATTAACCATGGTGCAGATTTACGCGTTGTACAGCTTTTATTAGGGCATAGTGATTTATCGACCACACAAATTTATACACATATCGCTAACGAGCGATTAAAAGAACTTCATTCAAAATTTCATCCAAGAGGATAACTGCACATGAACCAAGGTATTCACTCCAGCGCTTACATCTCAGAAACTGCGATTATTGGTGAAAATGTCACGATTGGCGCATTTTCCGTTATTGAAGACAATGTAAGCATTGGTGATAACTGTAAATTGGGCGCACATGTGGTTATTCGGCCTTTTACTAAAATGGGAACAGGTAACACTCTGCATGCACAAGTCGTTTTAGGCGATTTACCGCAAGATACCAGCTTTGATGAAGCCACTGTTTCTTACTTAGAAATTGGCAATGACAACACCTTTAGAGAAGGATTTACTGCGCACCGAGGTTCAGTTGAAAATGCAATTACCCGTATCGGATCACATTGTTTTTTTATGAATAACAGCCATGTCGCGCATGACTGCATTATCGGTGACCACACCATCTTTGCAAACAATGTTGCGGTTGGGGGCTTTGTGCAAATTGATGATCGTGTTTTTATGGGCGGCAGTGTAGCCGCACACCAATTTTGCCGTATTGGCTCTTACGCCATTGTGCAAGGGACAACGGGTCTAAATAAAGATGTCATTCCTTTTTGTTTAATTGCCGGCTACCCTGCAAAACATTATCGTTTAAATACAATTGGTCTAAAGCGTGCTGGTATTCAAGGTGATCGCTATAAAGTGATTAATAGGGCCTTTAGATTATTAAGAAAAAATGAAAGTATTGATCATTTAGAAAATACGCCAGAAATTAAATACCTTAAAGATTGGTTAGCAGAAAAATCCAAACGTGGAGTGCATGGGTTTATGAAATTAAAAGGCGGCTAAATATTGGGTAGGGTTTATTTATGCCTGATCATTGAATAAAGGCTTATTAGTTTTTGGAGCGCCAAATTCTAAAGTACCGCTGTCTTTCTGGCGAGCATTTAAATTTCCTGGAGTCAGTCCGGCTGCTTCTAAGCGCTGACTAAGGTAATCTAGGTTGCCTTGAATAAGCTGGGTTGTTTCCCCTTTATCACTCCAGAAATTAGTATGTACGGTATTGTTGAAAAATGAGATTTTACAATGCACGGTACTTAAGTTGGGTGGGGATAAGCTTAAGGTTGCCGACCAATTTTTAGACTCGCTATTTTCAGCGCTTTTGTGATTTTCTTCTTCTATCTGTATTTGTAGCGATTTTGCTTGTTTTTTATCAACAAAAGGCAGTTCTACTGTCCAAATTTGCCTATTTGTCTCATCTTGAGGGAGGGATTTTAGTTGATTTAAAACTAACCTTGCCAGCGCGCCTTCAGATTTGGTTTGTAATTCTTGTAATGGATTATTTTTTTCCATAGCAACAGACTCTTGCTGTAAAGCGGCCACTAACTGAGTTATTTTTACTTTTAAATCGGGCGCTAAGTTTGCTATTTGTTTTCCGTCTGCTAATTTAGCTTCTAAAAATAAACCGCTATTATCAACACTTTTTTTAAGTTGTGTACTTTCTGTTAATTGTTGTTTTGTTGGTAAATTTCTTAAAATATCTTGTGCTAAACGTTTTAAGGTATCAGGTACATTTTTATTTTTAGCTAGATTTTTTACCAGTTGATTGAGCATAACGGCACTTGACTGTTCTTTGGGTAATAGTTCCTTTAAAGCATTGTTGATAGATTCTTCTTGGGCTGGGGGTTGGAGTACTTTAGGTAGGGCTTGTTCGCCTGATTTAACAGCTTGTAAGGTAATGCTTGTGGTTTCTTTTGCTGAATTCGAGGATAACGGTTGCCTTGCATTATCAGCTGTTTGAAGATTGGCGGGGGTATTCTTAGAGCTGCTAGTGTTGTTTTGAGGTGCGGGTTTTAATGTTGGTGAGTCTTTCTGTGCTTGGTTGGAAATCAATAATTTATATTCAGCTTGGGGCTGAGCTTTGGTCATGACTAATTTTATATCTTGCCCTGGTTGTAGTTGTTTTGCTTGCCGCTGACTTGCCGCTGTTTCATTATGAATAATAACATCGGTGCGCTTATTGCCAATAGAAAGCTGTATCGCTGTTTTTTGTTGATTGATACTGGAAATCCTGGCATCAATTTGCTGGCCTATTTTTATTTCTGGAAGTTTAGTCGGCTCTGTTGTTAGCGTATTGATTGCATGCTGTGCTTTAGCGGGTATAAAGTTATTAATCATACATTAGCTCTTTGTTGTTTTAGCTAAAAATCAAGCCATTAGAAAGGATAGCGGCAAAAAATTAAAAAAGATTAATAGGCGCGATTGACAGGACGGCGTTAAAAGAAGGATAAAATGAATTCTTTTCCTGTATCGCGGGTAATTTAGTTTAAAATTAGCGTTAATTATATTACTTTTGTTATTAGCAACATAATGCCAACACTAGAAACGATTAGAGACTATATACGCTGGGGTGCAAGCCAATTTTCAGAGGCTGAATTATTTTATGGGCATGGCACCGCCACTGCGATTGATGATGCGGCAGCTTTAGTTCTGCATAGCTTACATTTACCTTATGATTTGGCGGAGTGCTATTTTAGTAGCAAACTGACCCAGGCAGAGTGTGACAAAATTACACATTTAATTAGTAGGCGAGTTAATGAGCGTATTCCTTCTGCTTATTTAATGCAAGAAGCGGTCTTTGCAGGGCTAACATTCTATGTTGACCAGCGCGTATTAGTGCCTCGCTCTCCTTTTGCTGAATTGATTCAAGAGCAGTTCTCCCCTTGGGTAGATCCTGATCAGGTACATAAAATATTAGACTTATGCACGGGTAGTGCTTGCATTGCCATTGCTTGTGCCTATGCTTTTCCTGATGCGCAGGTTGATGCGGTTGATTTATCGACAGACGCTTTAGAGGTCGCTAAAATTAATTTAGGCAAGCACAAATTAGAGGAGCAGTTGACCTTATATCAGTCTGATTTATTTACCGCTTTGCCAGCACAAAAATATGACCTGATTGTTTCTAATCCCCCTTATGTTGCCATTAGCGAGTGGGAACAACTACCTGATGAATTTCATGCAGAACCTGAAATGGGTTTTACAGGAGGAGAAAGTGGATTAGATTTAGTGATTAAAATTCTAGTTGATGCCGCTGAGTATTTAACTGAGCAAGGGATTTTAATTATTGAGGTAGGCAGCAGCGCAGAAACCTTACAAAAGCAGTTTTCTAATATTCCTTTTTATTGGTTAGATTTTGAACGAGGAGGCGATGGCGTGTTTTTACTAACGGCAGAGCAAGTTTTTACATTTAATGAGCAATTTAAAAAGGCAATGGGGTAATTATGTCAGGGAATAGCATAGGAAAATTATTTACAGTCACAACCTTTGGTGAAAGCCATGGTATTGCTTTAGGTGCAACGATTGATGGTTGCCCGCCAGGAATAGAAATTACTGCGGAAGAGTTGCAGGTTGATTTAGATAGACGTAAACCTGGTACTTCAAGACATACAACGCAGCGGCGTGAAGCAGACCAAGTGGAAATTTTATCGGGTGTATTTGAAGGGAAAACAACCGGAACGCCAATTGGTTTATTAATTAAAAACACCGATCAACGCTCTAAAGATTACGCGAATATTGCGGAAACCTATCGTCCAGGCCATGCTGATTATGTCTATGACCATAAATATGGCTTTAGAGATTATCGCGGCGGCGGTCGGTCTTCAGCAAGAGAAACAGCGATGAGAGTTGCGGCAGGCTCTATTGCTAAAAAATATTTAAACCTAGCATTTGGTATAGAAATTCGAGGGTACTTATCGCAATTAGGCCCGATTAAAATAGAGGCGGTTGATTGGAGTGCAATGGAAACTAGTGATTTCTTTTGTCCTGACAGCAGTAAAGAAGTTGAGTTAGCTGATTATATGGATGCCTTGCGTAAATCAGGTAATTCTATTGGCGCGCGGGTTAGTGTCATCGCAAAAAATGTGCCTCCAGGTTTAGGAGAGCCAATTTTTGATCGCTTAGATGCTGATTTAGCGCATGCGCTGATGAGTATTAATGCCGTAAAAGGTGTGGAAATTGGTGACGGTTTTGATTGTGTGACGGCGAAAGGAACTGATTTTAGAGATGAAATGACACCGGATGAAGGTTTTTTAAGTAACCATGCGGGTGGGGTTTTAGGGGGCATATCAAGTGGGCAGGATATTACTGCAAGTATTGCCTTAAAGCCAACATCAAGCCTGCATGTACCAGGGCGCAGCATTAACCGAAATGGCGAGGCGATTGAGGTTGTTACTAAAGGGCGACATGATCCTTGTGTGGGTATTCGCGCGACACCGATTGCAGAAGCCATGATGGCGATTGTATTGATGGATCATTTATTACGACATAGAGCGCAAAATTACGATGTAAAATCTACATTGCCTGTTTTACGTTAGGTAATAAATATGACAATTAACCATAAGCTCGCTGAAATGTTAAGTATAAATCGTCAGCGTTACATGATGGGCTCAGCTCAGAAGCAACACTATTTAGCTAAGTGAAAAATAAAGTCCCTCATTGGCGGTTATCTGCTTTTTATTTTTTTTATTTTGCAACTTTAGGCGGGTTTTTACCCTTTTGGAGTTTGTTTCTACAAGATAGCGGTTTTAGCGCGGCTGAAATTGGTGAGTTAACTGCTTTTATGGTGGGAACCAAAGTTATTGCACCTAATTTATGGGGCTGGATTGCTGATCACACAGGACGTAGTTTACGCATTATCCGAATAGCATCGTTTTTAGCAGCCTTATTGTTTGCAGGTTTTTTGTATCAGAGCTCTTACCAATGGTATGCGCTTGTAACGGTGTGTTTTAGCTTTTTTTGGAATGCAACCTTGCCGCAATTTGAGGCAGCAACCTTGCATCATTTAAAAGATGAGCCGCATCGGTACAGTGATATTCGGCTGTGGGGGTCTATCGGATTTATCGTGACTGTTTTGGGCGTCGGTTATTTATTAGACTTATACCCGATCAATCTCTTGCCTCTTCTTATTGTCGCAATTTTGGTTTGTATTTGGCTGATTGCAATGATTACCCCTGAAGTGGTAACCGCTAAAGCAAGTCAGGCAATGGTTGGGGTTGGGCAGATTATAAAACAGCCTGAAGTGATTGCATTTTTATTAGTGTATTTATTACTGCAAGCATCGCACGGCCCTTATTATGTGTTTTTTTCAGTTTATTTAAAAGAGTATGATTATTCGGCAACCGTGATTGGTCTATTGTGGTCTTTAGGGGCAGGCGCAGAAATTATCGTTTTTATTTTTATGCGCCGATTATTAAAATACACGTCATTACGCAGTATTTTGTTAGTTAGTTGCTTTTTATCGGTTATTCGTTGGTTACTGATTGCCTGGACTGCGGATGATATGGCGTTATTATTATTTGCACAAATATTACATGCTGCGACATTTGGTACCGCACATGTTGCTGCGATGCATTTAGTTCAAGGTTACTTTGGTGAGCATCATCAAGGCAAAGGCCAGGCGCTTTATAGTAGTTTAAGCTTTGGGCTGGGTGGTATGCTAGGCGGCTTATATAGTGGGTATGGTTGGGATGCTTACGGGGCAAGCTGGGTATTTAGCTTTGCAGCACTGCTAAGTAGCTTAGCCTTTATCATTGCCTATCTCTTTGTTGGCAAGGTAAAGGCGGTATAGTTTAATTTAGCAGGGCTTGTGCTAAATAAAGGTTGTTTTTGCCGACTATTGCCGAGATTTGATAAAAGCAAGTGAAGCCGACTTGACCCTAGTTAAATGACCTCTTAGAATCAGGGCTAAGACTATAAGGCATTTTTTTAATTAAAATTATAGAATCACGGTATATTAGTTTTTTAATGATGCCGTTAGTGTAGAAATAATACGGGAATAAAAATGTTACCTGCTCGTTCGTTATTTGTTAATGCAAATGGAAGGGAAGTCAGTCATGTCGGATCGGCCATTAACTATCAAGTTAATGAAGTGGTGTGGACAGATGCGGAGCAGGTGAATGATCTTTTGTATCGGCAGTTAGTTTATAAAGTATGTCGTTCTCCTAAGCGTTTGATGTTTCATTTGCAGAGAATTTATTACTGTTCTGACAATAAGATTTCTGAGCAGCTCTATGCAGCTCTTATCGACCTTTTTTATGTACTAAAGGGAAAAGGAAGGACTTTAGGTCAGCGAATAGCGACTGAAGTTATGCCTATTTTAGCTGAACAAGAAGCGGTGAAAATAAAAAATTATTTAGCAACATATAATGAATTTTTATTAAGTGGTAATCGGTATTCTATTTTTACGACAGGAATCATTAGTTCTTTAATTGTAATAAAAGAAGCAGCAAAAGTTAATGCAGAATATGATGTGTTAACCCTTGCTCATGATTATATTGAATATAGTCAATTAGAACAGGCGATGGAAGTTTTAGAGTCTGGGATTCTTGAAATGCCAAGTAGACTAGAGTTGCAAATTGAACTTTTAGAATTATATACAATAACTAAGAGCTATTTAGCCTATAAAAAAATGACTAATCAGTTGCAAAACAATCAAATTGATATAATAAATGAATGGCAAAATGCTGCCAAATACTTTGCTGAGTTAAATAATGAAGAGTAGTAATCAAGCAATAAAAGTTGCACTCTATGGAATGGATACTAGAGCAAGCAAAATGATGACCATGTACCTTAGTGGGCCTTGTAAAGGTATTGCGAGTGTAGTTGGAAGTTCAGAAGCGGAAATCGATATAATTGATGCGGATGACTTGAACTTTAAGAGTTTATTGCAAGAAATAAAATCTAACGCACCTGAAAGGCCTAGCATTGTTATTGCGTTACAAGCAGTTTCAGTGGAAGGTGCTATTTATGTTAAAAAGCCGATTGAAAGTGAAAGTTTAATACAGGCGCTGAAGCAAATAAAAGCGAATTTAGGTAAAAAGAAACGAGTTGTACCGCCTCCCGTTCCTGTGAGTGGCAGCAAAGAAATTGATAAGCCTGATGTTAAAGCTGAAGTAGTGGCTGAAGGACAAGCTACTGATATTAGTTTATCCAAAGATTTATCAGCAGCTAAAGTTGATGATGTCAAGATACTTAAGCAAAAAACAGTCAGCCCAAACGAAAAAAAGAAAACGCTAAAACATAGGACGGCAATAGATTTAAGTGATGAGGTGTTTTCTAGTTATATTGGTCATGTTGAAGGGATTGATTTTTCAGATAAAGAACAAGTCTTACAAGCCTCCTTTAACTCTAAGCATTATTTTCTTAGCTATATACAGTCTGCTTTACGCGTTGCAAAAGAAAAGAATCGAATTATTCAATTAAATGCTAACTGGAAGCCGCTGGTCATTTTCCCTGAAACACATGAAATTTGGCTAGATACTAAAGACGTGCAGTTAAGAGCTTTTTCGGGAATTTTGATGAAGCAGTGGGCGGGGAGTGGTAGTGGTGTTTCTTTGAGTGCTGCTGATCCTGTCAAAGTGGGTTGTAATGATAAAATGGAAAGTTTTTATGATGCTGATATGCTGCTTTGGAAAGTTGCTATTTGGACATCAAAAGGGCGTTATCCGAGTGCAATTGATATTCATCAACCTGTTTACTTAAAGCAATGGCCTAACTTTACACGTTTATTAATTACACCTAATGCATTACAAATATCGGCTGTCTTAACGAGTGGCCCTGCGCTAATGATGGACGTCGTTGAACAGTTAAAAATAAAGCCCGAATATATGTTTGTTTTTATCAGCGCTGCACATGCCCTAGGGATTGTTGGTCAAGAGCAGCAGAAAGCAAATAAAATAGTGACTACTGCTGCTAAAAAACCTAAGGCCAGAGGATTGTTAGCTAAAATTTTAGGTAAGTTACGTAATTAAGAGATAAAAAATTAATATGAGTCAATATAAAATAATTTTTACTGGCCCTGTTGGTGCTGGAAAAACAACCGCTATAGAATCAATTAGTGATGTTCCGCCAGTTAAAACTGATGCTGCAGCAAGTGATATGACTAAAACCAGGAAATCACAGACTACAGTTGCAATGGATTATGGCATCATGAACCTAGACGATGGAGAGAAAATTCATCTCTATGGAACGCCGGGGCAGGAGCGATTTGATTTTATGTGGGATATTCTTTCAGTCGGCGGTTTGGGATTAGTTTTATTATTAGATAATACGCGTGCTGACCCTTTTCAGGATATGAAGTTTTTCTTAGATTCCTTTGCCGATTTTATTGCTGATACGTCGGTTGCCATTGGTATTACGCAAATGGATTTAAGTAGCACCCCAACTGTAGATGACTACCATCAACAGTTAAAAAAATACGGCCTAAAGCCTGCTGTTTTTGCTGTTGACGCTAGAGAGAAAAAAGATGTTTCTTTGTTGCTCCAGTCGCTTTTGCTATCAATAGACCCTATGTTAGGTAGAGAGTAAATTATATGAGCACGTATTCACTCGCAGAGGGACTATTTCTTTATCCGACGCCTGTGGGAAGTTATTATGCCATTTCGTCAAATGAAGATAATAAATCTAGAAAATTTCTTAAGCGATTATTAAGGCAGCCCAAAACGCCTGAATTAACACTCGATACAATAAAAACATTAATGGGTGAGAGTAGTGATGAGAAGGCGCTAGATTTACTGCATCATTGTCAAAAAATAGGCTGGATCCAAGGTGTTGATAAGGAAATTGAATGCCCTGAAGGTGCTTTAGAAGATGTCTTGAAAAATCTTTTAGATAATATTACAGAAAAAGGAAAGGTACTACTTGCTGATGACCAAGGTTTTTATTTGGTTTGTAATGGGTTTCCTCATGAAGTTGCAGAAGAGCTCTCTGCATTAGGGGCAGAAATAGCAACAGTACACCAAAAACGATCTGGACTATTGGTTCATAATTTAGGCTTAGCGAGTCATGCATGGGCAATTGTGGATGCTTTTGGGTGTAGTCAAATAGGTTTTTGGCCTATTTTTATTGGTGATACACGGTTTGTTATTGCAATATCAGGTATCCCACATTTTAATCACCCTGATTTTGTTACTTTTATTTGGGCCTTGAGTATTCGTTATGCAAAACACAATAGTATTTAAATTTAACTTAAAATTTAACAATGAGGACTTAGTATGATAGCTGACATGCTGGCATCAGTTTTAACTGAACTAAATGGAACTTCAGCAGATATTGAAGCGTCTGCTGTTATTTCAACAGATGGGCTAATTATGGCATCTGTTTTACCTGCAGCCCTTGATGAAGATAGAGTAGGGGCGATGAGTGCCGCTATGTTATCTCTGGGGGATCGGACAGCGCAAGAACTTAACCGGGGTAGCTTAGAGCAGGTTCTAATCAAAGGTGACTCGGGTTATGTTTTAATGACTTATGCCGGTGATGAGGCTGTTTTAACTGTTATGGCTAAACCGAATGCAAGGTTAGGGCTTATTTTTCTTGATGTTAAGAGAGCGGTGGAAAGTATTACAGATCTACTTTAATTAAGGTCAGTATGAGATTTTTATCGTTATAAATATGTCTTAATGGGATGGCGGAAATTCTATGATTAGTGATATGAACCCAGAAGATATAGTTGGGGAGTTTAAAGAAGTTACCTTGGATTTGTATAATTCAGTTTCGAGAAAAATTTTATACACAGACATTGAGACACCCTATCCTGATGGCAAGTTAATTGTTTCTACGACGACACCCGAAGGGATTATTGCGCATGTGAACTCTGCTTTTATTCAAATGTCAGGGTTTACTGAGGAAGAGCTAATTGGAACACCTCATTCGATTCTTAGACACCCAGATATGCCTCCAGCAGCATTTAAAGATCTTTGGAATACGGTGATTAAAGGCGATAAATGGCAAGGTTTTGTGAAGAATTTGCGTAAAGATGGTGGGTTTTATTGGGTCAAAGCAACGGTTATTCCTAATGTAAGGCAAGGTAAAGTCGTTGGCTTTACATCAGTTCGTAGAAAGCCATCACGTACTAAGGTAGATGAGTGTACTGCTCTCTATCCTCCAATGTTCTAAATAGGAGATATAACATGTCCTTTATGTTCACCGTTAGCCCAGGTTTTTCACCCGCTCACTTATCAGGCTGGTATATTTTTAATACATGGTTACAAAAACAAACAGAATTAGCAATTCACCTAGAGTTGCATGATAACTTTCACGCACAAACAGAAGCAATCAAGAATGATAATGTTGATTTAATTTACGCAAATTCATTTGATGCAGCAATGTTAATGCGTGATAAAGGTTTTTTTCCTTTAGTGAAAGCAAAAGGTAAATCTGATGAAGCTATTATTGCTGTTAATTCAGGAAACACGGTTGAAGATGTTGCTCACTTAGAGCCTGGTACTAGAGTGGCTTATACGGATGACCCAGATGTGAAAATGATGGGTATGATTATGTTGGAACCGGCGGACTTGGATGCAACAAATATTGAATCTGTCGTAGCGAATACAAATATATTAGTCGCTAAGAAATTACTTAAAGGTGATGCTGATGCGGGGATATTTTTAGCGGAAGCTTTTGATGATTTATCTAAGATGATAAAAATGCAGCTTCGTGTATTGGTGAGGAGTGAGATTAGCGATATCCATCATTCGTTGATGATTGGCCCGAAATTATTGGATAAAAGAGAAGAAATCCAAAAAAGTTTACTTGAAATGAATGCTTGTGACAAAGGGCTGGGCGTATTAAATAGCTTAGGTTTTGATGCCTGGGAAAAAGTTGAAGCGGATGAAATTGAGTTTATGATTGACTTGGTTGATGCGTTATCAATGTAAGGATGCATTTTCATGGCTCCTAATAGTTTCCAGTAGTGAACTTCTTTACTTAAGCTCTGTGTCAGGTTTTGCATAGGGTAGGTAGGGCATATTTTGCGAAACCCATCAATGAATCCTTCTCCAAAAAGTGTAACCAATATAGAGCTACCAGCCCTTTCGGGAATAACTGAATTTTGATTGCTTAAGCGTCTATTTTACGATTGAGAAACCTGCGCTTGTTCAAAAGTAGCCATTTGTTGGTGTAATAAACAGGCGGAGTTTAATAAGGGGAGGGCGACTGCCGCTCCACTCGCTTCGCCTAGACGCATACCTAAATCTAATAACGGCTCAGCTTGTAACGCTTCTAAAATAATTTTATGACCTTGTTCTTGTGATTGATGAGAGTAAATTAGCCATGGCTTTAAATTAGGGTTGATTTTTGTGGCGACTAAAGCAGCAACGGTACAAATAAAACCATCAACTAAAATAACTAAACCATTTTGAGCGGCTGCTAAATAAGCGCCCACTAAAGCGGCAATCTCAAAACCACCAAAATACTGTAGTGCATTTAAAGGTGTTGCTTCAATATCAGAAAATTTATATAAAGCTTGTTGAATAGTTAGCGCTTTTTCTTGAGTTTTTTCATGGTTTAAGCCTGTTCCTGCACCAGTCAATTTCGCTGCGTTCACTTTGAGTAAATGGCAGGCAACCGCTGTGGCGCTACTTGTGTTCGCTATCCCCATCTCCCCTGCAATAAAAAGATTACTTCGGTGCTGTAAGGCGCGGCTAACTGCTTCCTTTCCATGTGATAAGGCTTGAGCTAGCTGTGCCTCAGACATGGCTGCTTGATGAAGGAAACTGGCAGTTCCGGCGGCAACTTTACGATGAATAATCTTTAAGTGGTCTAAAGAGCAGGCAACTCCAACATCAATTATTTCTAAATGAGCCTTGTGTTGTTTGGCAAGTACATTGATTGCCGCGCCGCCATCGGCAAAGTTTTTTACCATTTCTGCGGTAACAGATTGTGGAAAAGCAGACACGCCTGAAGTTGCAATGCCATGATCCGCAGCAAAAATACTAATCCATGCTTTATCAACCGAAGGGCTGGCTGATGACTGTAAGGAAGCAAGTTTAACGGCAAGTGATTCTAGTTTACCTAAGGATCCGGCTGGCTTAGTCAATTGTTGCTGCCGAGTGACCGCAGCTAATAGATAGCGTTGGTCTGGAGAATTTATAGCGTTGCTTAGCCATTTCATTATTGTTTTAACGCTTGAGCGAGTCCTGCGGTTATGAGGCTAACATGAGAGCATTGCTTGGCAAGTTGCTGATGTAATCGTCCTGCTTCATCAATAAATTGGCGGCTCATTTTATCCATTGGTGTGACACCTAGTCCGACTTCATTACTGACTAAGGCTATATCGGTATTTAAGCGAGATAGTTCACTGAGTAGGGCTTGTTTTTGTTGTAAAAAAATATCTTCTTGGTAGCGACCTTGGGTATCAAACAAAATATTAGATAGCCATAAAGTTAGGCAGTCAACTAATAAAAAATAGCGTGGATTATCGTATTCAGCAATAGCATCTGCCAATGCTACTGGTTCTTCAACGGTTGTCCAGTAGCGAGGGCGATCTTCTTTATGACGAGTGATGCGTTCACGCATTTCTTCATCACCCGCAGTTCCAGTCGCAATATAAATGACTTCTTTTTGGCTGGTTTGTGCGCATTGCTCAGCATAGTTGCTTTTACCAGAGCGAGCGCCGCCCAATATAAGGTGTTGCATTGTTAGTTATCCTGTAAACGAACGGCCAAAACATCGCACTTTGCATGGTGCAATACACTATTTGCAGTAGAGCCTAGAAGCAAAGCTAATCCATGCCTACCGTGTGAGCCCAGTATGATTAAATCAACATTATTTTCTTCTGCGATGTTAGTAATTTCTAAGGAAGCGCTGCCCATTTCCAAATGTTGCTGTTGCTCAGGAATATTAAGTGTTTTACTAAGTTCAGCCAATTTATTTTTTGCGGCTGTCATTAGTAAGTCATTTAAATCCATGTCAAAAGGGATAATTGGACCATAAGTCGTGTCAGTAATCGGTAGATTATCAATAATATGGATAATGCTTAATTTAGCTTGGTGCTGGTGAGCTAGGTGCTGCGCTTTCTTAGCCACAGTTAAGCCGTGCTCTGAAAAATCAGCAGCTAGTAAAATGTGTTGGTAATTATTCATTGTTTTTACTCCGTGTTAAAGCCTGTAATCAGAAAATATACTCTAATTCAGTTAATGCATCTAGTATAAACAAGATATCAAAAAAAAATTGGAGTAGTTGAGCCTATAGTGAAGTGCAAAAAAGTTTAAAGGCTGTGGTGTATTGAATAAATGGGTTAAAGCTTATTTTTAGTCAGATAGAAAAAGATTGAACTACACGTGACTTTAAATAAACTTATATTAGTACTTGCAAGTTAGAATAATTTCGGTATAATTTAAAAAATCAATCGCGGGGTGGAGCAGTTTGGTAGCTCGTCGGGCTCATAACCCGAAGGTCGTAGGTTCAAATCCTGCCCCCGCTACCAGTTGATTTAGTAATTTAGATTCACTAAGTTACTTCTAAGAAGTAGATCAAAAAGATTAACGATTAATAGCTTTTACTTGAATGGGACTCCCTTTCAGAGATAAGAAATATTTCGTATAATTTAAAGAATTCAATCGCGGGGTGGAGCAGTTTGGTAGCTCGTCGGGCTCATAACCCGAAGGTCGTAGGTTCAAATCCTGCCCCCGCTACCATTGAAATCTTGTTAGTATCAGATCTGTTATTATTAGTTAATAACTGAACTCGATTAATTACTCAAATTTACACATCTCTTTTTTTCTGTGCCATATTTATAATATTGGCAGGATCCCTCATAAAATATTAATAATTCTCTCTTTATCTATAAGTACAATTGTATCTATGGATCGATTTGTAATATCCCTAGTTCGCCCTCAGTTACGCACAAAAACCTGCTTCGATGATATGTTTCTATTAAATAATGACCTGACCAGTTGTCGGGGGGAGTTATATTATATCAATTCCACGTATAAAGTGATGGGTTTTCAAAAATCGCTCTACCTATCCTAGGCAATAAGCTGGCACCAATATAAAAATAATCATGTAAGTGTTTTTATATATTTGGATTGGTGTTACTGAATTTTTTGAAAACTAAAAACCATCGCTTCATAGGCTTTGTTTTCTTGATTTCCAGGGCAGGTGTCCGGTGTCCACCAATATTATGATACTTTACTTCTTGAATTCACACATAAAAAAAGCGCAAACTTCTAAGAAGTTGCGCTTTTTTTTGTGCTAAACAGTAGTTAGCTTAATGTACGTCTTTCCAGTATTCTTTTTTCAATAAATAGGCGATTATGCCAAATAATAGAATAAAGAGTAGTACATATTTTCCCATGCTACGGCGTTCTAGTTGCGAAGGCTCTCCAGCATAAACAAGGAAGTTTACAATGTCATTGACGGCCTTATCAAACTGATCTGGTGTCATGCTGCCTTTTTCTTGGATCACGAGCTTAGAGATAACCTCTTGGCCGTGTTCTTTTTTAAACACTGCGATTTGTTCACCTTGCAGTTGCCAAAGTGGGTTAAGCATTCCAACATCAGGGAAAACGGCATTGTTAACGCCTAAAGGTTTTGATGGGTCTACATAAAAACTTTTTAAGTAGGTATAAATCCAGTCAGCGCCTCTTGAACGAGCAATTAATGATAAATCTGGTGGTGTTGTACCAAACCATTTTTTAGCATCGCGGCTGTTCATAGCGGTGAGCATTTTGTCGTAAATACCTGCGCCTTCAGGAGCAATATTTTCTAAAACAGTGCTTGCTTTGATGTCAAAATCATCAGCAATATTTAGGTAGCGAATATATTTTACTGAATGACAGCCTAAGCAATATTCAACATAAAGCTTTGCACCATTAGCTAAGGATTTTGACTCAGATAAATCAGCATCAGCTGATTCTAAGTCAAAACTAGCTGAGGCAAAGCTACTTAGGGGTAATAGTAGTAGACAAATTTGTAGTAGTTTTTTCATATTAGTCTAGGCTCGATTTTAAGTTTTTTGCTGTACGGATAAGTACTTTAGCAATACCTGAAGCATCGGGGCGTTTTTGTAGAACTGTTTTGCCTTCTTTTTCAACAGGGACTTCTTTTACCATTTCATTGGCTGTTTCTATCCAACCAGGAATACGGTCTTCGATACTCGGCTGTTCCGTAAGCTGCTTAGGAACAGGCTTAGTTTTTTCCCAGCGTGTGTAGATTGGCATTAATAGGAAGAAGCCAAAGTACATTGCAGTGAAAATACGTGCCATTATTGTTGCTGACGCAGTCGGTGCTTGCATCCCCAAATAACCTAAGCCAACAAAACTAATGACAAACATTAAAATTGCTTTTTTATAAATGCCACCGCGATAGCGGATTGATTTAACGGGGCTACGATCTAACCAAGGTAGTAAGAATAAAACAAAAATCGCACCACCCATTGCAATAACACCAGCAAACTTATCTGGAATAGCCCTTAAAATAGCGTAGAAAGGCGTAAAGTACCAGACAGGAGAAATGTGTTCAGGTGTCGCTAAAGGATCAGCAGGAATGAAATTGGCATCTTCTAAGAAGTAACCGCCCATTTCAGGCATATAGAAGATAACAGTCGCAAAGAAAAATAAGAAGACTGAAACACCAACTATATCTTTTACAGTGTAATAAGGGTGAAAAGGTATGCCATCAATTGGATGTCCCCAAGGATCTTTTGATTTCTTGATGTCGATGCCATCAGGGTTATTAGAGCCGACTTCATGTAGTGCAACAATATGCATGAAAACGAGCATAATCAAAATGAGTGGAATCGCAATAACATGAAAAGCAAAAAATCTATTTAAGGTTGCATCTGATATTACATAATCACCACGCACCCAAAGTGATAAATCATCACCAATGATAGGAATTGCGCTGAATAAGGAGATAATAACTTGTGCTCCCCAGTAAGACATTTGTCCCCAAGGAAGTAGATATCCCATGAATGCTTCTGCCATTAAGGCAACAAATAATAGCATTCCAAAGATCCAGACTAACTCTCTCGGCTGTTTATAAGAGCCATAAATAAGCCCTCTAAACATATGTAGATAAATAACGATGAAGAACGCAGATGCACCCGTGGAGTGCATGTAGCGAACCAGCCAGCCCCAAGGGACTTCGCGCATAATGTACTCAACAGAGTCAAATGCTAAGCCAGCATCTGGCTTGTAGTTCATGGTTAATAGAATACCAGTAATAAACTGATTGACTAACACTAAGAGTGCTAGTGAACCAAAAAAGTACCAGAAGTTAAAGTTTTTAGGCGCGTAGTATTGCGCCATATGGTCATTCCATAATTTTGTCAGTGGAAAGCGGTTAACAACCCAAGTGCCACAACCGGTTAGGTATTTTTTTTTCATGCGTTTTCCTCGGTATTCATTTCACCAATAATAATTAGTGTCTCTGTTATATAGCGGTGTGGAGGAACAACTAAATTGGTTGGAGCGGGGACACCACTAACAACACGACCTGCTAAATCAAAACCAGAACCATGACATGGGCAGAAAAATCCACCGTTCCAGTCGTCACCGAGATCATTTGGAGCAATTTCGGGACGAAAGGTAGGGGAGCAGCCTAAGTGTGTACACAAGCCGACAGCAATAAATATTTCTGGTTTGATTGAGCGAAATTCATTTTGTGCGTATTCAGGTTGTTCAGACTCTTGTGAGCTAGGGTCACTCAATTTTGCTGTATCTGAAGCAAGGATTTCTAGTACTTCAGGAGTACGGTTAAGAACCCAAACAGGTTTACCACGCCATGCGGCACGGAGTAATTGACCTGTTTCTAATTTACTAATATCAATTTCTACGGGAGCACCAGCAGCCTTAGCCTTTGTACTCGGCTGCATTTGGGATAAAAAGGGTACCGCTATGTAACCAGTACCTACAGCTCCTACAACGGTTAAAGCCGTTGTTAGAAATTGGCGTTTTGATCTGTCTACGCCTTGCTCGCTCATGTATAACACTCCTCGTTATTTATCGCTTATTAATTATTTATTTGCTCGATATTATAGTAGAGCAACGGGCTTTTGAAGCCGCATTTTTATAATTCAAATTTTATTATAAATTAAATTGTACTTTTTAATGCATTTATAAAGGCATTATTTTCTTCTGGCTTTCCTATGGTGACACGTAAACAGTCACTAAGAAGCCCTTTTTGGGGTGAACAATTTTTGATTAAAACGCCTTTCTCTTTTAAAGATGCAAATATTTCAGTTGCTTTATCTTTAGGTGTTCTGAATAAAATAAAGTTAGCTGAACTAGGGAAGGGAGTCATACCCGGTAGGGTACTTAACTGTAAAAACATCCTAGCGCGTTCATTGCGTAAGGTGTTTGTTTGTTCTTGAAACATGTCAGGTTTTGATAAAGCAAACTCTACACTGCATTGTGTCAGGGTATTAATATTGTAAGGTAGTCTAACTTTATTTAATTGCTCGATGATTTCACTGTTACCTGCAATAAATCCTAGGCGTAAACCGGCTAAGCCTAATTTAGAGACAGTGCGCATTACCAATAGATTGTTGTAATTAGATAGTTCGCTAATGAAGCTTGCATCGGTAAAAGGCGCGTAGGCTTCATCCAAAATAACCAAGCCTTTGCTCGTAGATATAATACTTTTAATGGCATCGGCATCAAATAAATTACCCGTTGGATTATTTGGGTAAGCAAGAAAAATGATTTCTGGTTGCCGAGTTTTGATTGATTCTAATAGTACCGGAAGGTCTAAATCGAAGCTATTCTCTTGCAAAGGTAAGCCTTGGTAATCTAAACCCAAACAAAGTGCGATTTGCTTATACATGACAAAACTGGGTTCTGGTGCCATAACACAAGAATCTTTAGGTAGCGCCATAAGCAATAGTTGAATGATTTCATCGGAACCATTACCTAATAAAATGGCGGATTCATCAGGTATATTATTATATTGCTTTAAAATGCGGCATAAAGATTTAGCCTCGGGATCGGGGTAACGATTGATTTCAGCAGCATGAACGATCTTTAGCCATTCCTGCTTGATTTCTTCGGGCCAAGTATAAGGATTTTCCATAGCATCTAATTTAATAAAACCGCTGGCATCAGCAACTTTATAAGCACTTAATGCTCTAACTTCAGGGCGAATGACAGTGCTTATTAGCTCTTGTTCCTGCATATTACTTGGCATCTACACGTTTAAAGTGATGCACCCAGACTGGTGCACTTTCATCCCATTCCATGCCAGCGTGCATGCTGAGAATTAGGTTTTTATACATATCTAAGCTAGGGTAGCCCTCAGCTTGTGCAGAGACATCCGTCATATCTCCAATTGTTTCATGAGTTAGGTCGGTCATAATAAAAGTGACGCCATCTAATTCAAACATTTCATTAGGGTAGGCGTAAACACCATCACGCCTTTGCTGTGTTTTTCTGCCTGCTAAAGCAGCTTCCACTAATTTGGGGTGGCGAACTAAACGGTCAATGTCACAAGTTTTTTCTGGGTAATCAGTCATTTTATTTCCTATAATTATTATTTTAAACGAAATTCTGCGGAGCGAGCATGTGCGGTTAGGCTTTCTCCCCGCGCTAAAATTGAAGCTGTTTTACCTAAAGTATTTGCCCCTTCTGCGGAACAGAAGATTAGGCTAGAACGTTTTTGAAAATCATAAACACCGAGTGGAGATGAAAAACGTGCAGTCCCTGATGTCGGTAAAACATGGTTTGGGCCTGCGCAATAATCACCTAAAGCTTCAGCGGTATAACGCCCCATAAAGATAGCGCCTGCATTACGAATATGCTCACATAAGGCCGCTGGGTCTTCAACCGATAACTCTAAATGCTCAGGGGCGATAGTATTGGAAACTTCGGCCGCTTCTTCTAATGATTTGACTTGGATTAGTGCACCACGAGCAGATAATGAGGCTTTAATGATGTCAGCACGTTCCATTTCTGGCAGTAATTTATCAATACTATTTGCGACAGCCTCTAAAAAGTCAGCATCATCGGATAATAGTATTGCTTGAGCATCTTCATCATGTTCAGCTTGTGAAAATAAATCCATAGCAATCCAATCAGGATTAGTTTTACCATCACAAATAATTAAAATTTCAGACGGTCCAGCGATCATATCGATGCCAACTTGTCCGAAGACTAATTTTTTAGCCGTCGCGACATAAATATTCCCAGGGCCAACAATCTTTTCTACAGCAGGGATAGTTTCTGTTCCATAAGCTAAGGCTGCCACTGCTTGCGCACCACCAATAGCAAAAACACGATCTACGCCAGCAAGATAAGCCGCGGCTAAAACAAGTTCATTGACGATGCCTTTAGGCGTTGGCACAACCATAATTAATTCACGTACCCCCGCTACTTTAGCAGGAATAGCATTCATTAAAACAGAAGACGGATAAGCTGCCTTTCCGCCAGGAACATAAAGCCCCGCGCGATCTAAAGGGGTTATTTTCTGCCCCAGCATCGTGCCATCATCTTCGGTATATTGCCAAGACTCCATTTTTTGTTTATCAGCATAAGCACGCACACGATCAGCAGCGATTTTTAAGGCACTGGCTTTATCTTGAGGTAGATTATCCCATGCCGATTTTAGTGCCTCTTGCGTGATTTCTAGTTCATTTGCATGGCTAATATTGCATTGATCAAATTGGTTGGTGTAATCAATAACGGCTTGATCACCTTTTTCACGTACGTTACTAATAATATCTAATACACGTTGATGAATTTCTTGATCTGACGATTCTTCCCAAGCAAGTAATTTTTGTAATTGTGCAGGAAAATTGGAGTCTGCACTATTAAGGCGAGTGATAGGTTGAGTCATAGTTTTATCGTTCAGCAAGTGTTTTTTCGAATTGGTCAATAAGGGGTTGGATAATAGAGTGCTTCATTTTCATGGACGCTTTGTTGACAACAAGGCGAGAGCTAATATCCATGATTAATTCACGTGGCTCTAAACCATTAGCGCGTAATGTATTTCCAGTATCCACGACATCAACAATGCAATCTGCTAAGCCGACTAAAGGAGCCAATTCCATTGCGCCGTATAGTTTGATGATTTCTGCCTGTATGCCTTGGCTGGCAAAATAGCGTTCAGCCGTTTTAATGTATTTTGTTGCAACACGAACGCGGCCAGAAATATTAGGCGCACCTTTAGGGGCGGCTGTCATTAATTTACAGCAAGCAATTTTTAAATCTAAAGGTTCATATAAATTATCTGAATCATGTTCAATTAACACATCCTTTCCGGCAATGCCTAAATCAGCAGCACCATATTCTACGAAAGTCGGTACGTCAGTGGCACGGATAATAACAAGTTGAACATTATCATGATTGGTTCTTAAAATAAGTTTACGGCTTGTTTTAGGGTCATCAATAGGGATGATATTGGCTTCCGCTAATAAGGGAAGCGCATCGTCGTATATTCTGCCTTTTGATACAGCAATAGTGAGCATAATAAAACCTGTTTTATCTAGGAAGTCGGCGAATGGTTGCGCCGAGTTGGGATAATTTTTCTTCGATGTGGTCATAACCACGATCAATATGATAAATGTGATCTACACAGGTTTCACCCTCAGCAATCAATGCAGCAATCACTAAACTGGCGGAAGCGCGCAAGTCTGTTGCCATAACTGGTGCAGCGGTTAATTTTTCTGTGCCTGTGCAAATAACCGTATTAGACTCTATTTTTATATCAGCGCCCATTCTCTGTAGTTCTTGAATATGCATAAAGCGATTTTCAAAAATAGTTTCTGTGACGGTGCTAACACCGTCTGCAATACAGTTCATTGCAGTGAACTGTGCTTGCATATCAGTTGGGAATGCTGGAAAAGGAGCTGTTCGGATAGAAACCGCTTTTGGGCGCTTGCCATGCATATTTAATGCAATCCAGTCATCACCAGTAGTAATTTCTGCACCGGCTTCAATTAATTTTTCCAGAACGGCTTCTAGTAGGTCCGGTTGAATTTTCTTTAGTTTGATTTTTCCGCGCGTAATGGCAGCAGCAACTAAATAAGTTCCCGCTTCAATGCGGTCAGCTAAAACATCATAATGTAAGTTATCAACACCTAGCCGTTTTACACCTTCAATTTTAAGCGTTGGTGTGCCGATACCTGATATTTTTGCGCCCATTTTATTTAAGAAATAAGCAAGGTCGTTAACTTCAGGTTCGCGTGCTGCATTTTCTAGGACGCTAGTGCCTTCTGCTAAAACAGCCGCCATTAAGAGGTTTTCGGTACCAGTGACGGTAACTTGGTCAAAAACTAAATGGCAAGCTTTAAGGCGTGTTGCCTTAGCGTGGATATAGCCATTTTCAACGGTAATATCAGCGCCCATTTTCTTTAGGCCTGATAAATGTAGGTCAATAGGTCGAGCGCCAATTGCGCAGCCACCGGGTAAAGCAACATGTGCTTCACCAAAGCGTGCTAAGAGCGGGCCTAGTACTAAAATAGAAGAACGCATAGTACGCACAAGCTCATAAGGTGCTTCAAGTTTTTTAATAGTGCTACTATTGATATCGATATTCAATTTTTCATCGATTGATAGCTCTACGCCCATGCAACCGAGTAATTCTAGTGTGGTGGTAATATCGTGTAAATGGGGGACGTTACCAATAGAAACCGGTTTATCGCTTAGAAGGGTTGCGGCAAGAATAGGTAAAGCAGAGTTTTTAGCGCCTGAAACGGTTAATTCACCCGCTAATTCTTGTCCACCAGTAATTAAAAGTTTATCCATTGGTTTCGATATCCTGCGTTTTAAATAGGCCACAATCTGAAAGGTAGCTCAGTTTTATAAGGGCAGCTAACTGGGGCGGAATTGCATTAAATAGCAACTCTTGTTGATGAGCCCGAGCAAATTTTATCCATTCTATAAGCAAAGCGACTCCTGCGCTATCAATTTTCTGTACAGTCTGTAAATCAATGTAAGTAGGTGACTGACTCAGCTGTGATTTTAATTCATTCATTGTTTGGGCGGTAATGGTACTGAAGCTTAAATCTCCCGATAAATGAAAACAGTTTTCAGCGCTTTTGCTAATGCTTAAAGTGGTCATAAAATAGGGGGTTATTTATCCGAAGAACTAAATAAGAATTGGCTGATAAGTTCCTCTAAAATCAAAGAGGATTGGGTTAATTCAATGATGCTACCTTCAGTTAAAAACTCATCCATTCCACCGGCAGTTAAGCCGATATATTTTTCGCCTAACAAGCCGGCCGTATAAATGCTAGCAGAGGTGTCTGTTGGCAAATTAGCGTATTGCTGGTCAATGCGCATGCTGACGATTGCATTGTAGTCATCAGCATTAAATTGGATATTACTCACTCGGCCAATAGGAACGCCCGCCATAGAGACTAGTGCTTCATCCTTTAGGCCGCTAATATTTTCAAAATTAGCGGTAATGGTGTAGCTCGCTTTATTTTGTAGCGCTTGGAAGTTACTAACTTGCAGAGCCATAAAAAAAAGAGCGGCAATACCAATGCAAACAAACAGGCCGACTAAAATTTCGGTAGATTTTTTATTCATGATTTAGGCTGATCCAAACATAATAGCGGTTAATAGCAAGTCGAAAAAGAGGATGGCAAAAGCTGAATTAACAACGGTTCGAGTTGTTGCGCTGCTGATACCAGCTGAGGTTGGGAGTGCATCGTAACCTTCAAAGAGTGCGATCCAAGAAATAATCCATGCAAAAATAACGCTTTTTATGATGCCATTAACAATATCATCATAAAAATCAATGGCACTTTGCATTTGCACCCAATATGAACCGACATCAACATGCAATAATTCTACGCCGGTTAAATGCCCGCCTAAAATACCTAAGCTACTAAAGAGTAGGGCGAGGAGTGGTAGGGAAAGAAAACCGGCTAAAAATCGTGGAGCAATAATATACTTAATGGGGTCTATTGCCATCATTTCCATGCCGGATAATTGTTCGGTTGTTTTCATTAATCCAATTTCTGCGGTTAAAGCAGAGCCTGCTCGCCCAGCAAAGAGTAAGGCGCTAATAACGGGTCCCAATTCTCTGACTAACGAGGCGGCAACCATAATACCGAGCGAGCCCTCTGCGCCATAAGTTGATAAGGTGTAAACGCCTTGTAAGCCAATTACCATACCAACAAATAAGCCAGAAATAATAATCAGCCAAAAGCTAAGTACACCGACGGAAAACATTTGTTTAATTAATAATTTTGGGCGCATTAAAACATAGGGTAGCGCTGTTATTATCGTATAAAAGAATAAACTAGCGCGGCCTAGTTTAGCTAATGATTTAAGCGTGCTATGTCCTAAGTGTTGTAAATAATTCATTATTTAATGAGCCAATAAATCAGCAGTAAAAGAGTCGCAAGGATAGTGAAAAGGAACGGGGCCGTCTGCTTTTCCATGCATAAATTGTTGCACCCATTCAGAGTCAGATTCGGCGAGTTCTTTGGGTGTGCCTTGGCCAGCAATTTGCCCCTGTGATAAGACATAAATATAATCAGCAATGGAGGTGGTTTCTTCTACATCGTGAGAAACGATAATACTGGTTAGCTGCAATGTTTTATTAAGTGTTTGAATTAAACGGACTAAAACACCTAAAGAAATAGGATCTTGTCCAGTAAAAGGCTCGTCATACATAATGACTTCAGGGTCGAGTGCAATAGCGCGAGCCATTGCAACGCGCCGCGCCATGCCACCCGATAATTCACTGGGCATTAAATGACGCGCACCCCGTAAACCAACGGCATTTAATTTTAGTAAAACCAGGGTATGAATGATGTTTTCTGGTAATTGAGTGTGCTCTCTAATAGGAAAGGCAATATTATCAAAAACACTCATATCACTCAGTAATGCGCCGCTTTGAAACAGCATGCCCATTTTTTTGCGTAGGGTATATAACTGTGCGCGTGATAATTGGTGAATGTTTTTTCCATCCACCGTAATGGAACCCGTGTCAGGTATTAACTGCCCACCAATAAGTTTTAATAAAGTCGTTTTTCCGGCGCCACTAGGCCCCATAATCGCAGTGATTTTATGCGGCATAATATCGAGAGAAATATTATCAAATATTTTTTGTTCTCCACGAGAAAATGTCAGGTTCCGGATAGAAATCATGGGTAATAAAATAGAGGTATAAGAAGTTAATTGAACGCATATTATAAAGTATGCCTTTTGACCTTGTCCGAACTTATTTCACGTGCATGCCGTACATAGGATAAAATTATCTTATTTGAATTAAGTTAGTGTAAATATATGAGTATAAAATCAGATAAATGGATTCGTCGCATGGCGGAAGAGCAAGACATGATTTCTCCGTTTGAGGCAGGTCAAGTTCGTCATTCTGAGCAGGGAAAAGTAATTTCTTACGGTACGTCGAGTTATGGTTATGATGTCCGTTGTTCTAATGAATTCAAGATTTTTACCAATATTAATTCAGCAATCGTTGACCCTAAAGACTTTAATGAGCAAAGTTTTGTCGATGTACAGGCCGATGTCTGCATTATTCCACCGAATTCATTTGCTTTAGCCAGAACAGTGGAATATTTTCGTATTCCACGTGATGTATTAACCATTTGTTTAGGTAAATCAACTTATGCGCGTTGCGGCATTATCGTGAATGTCACGCCTTTAGAACCTGAATGGGAAGGGCATGTGACTTTAGAATTCTCTAATACTACACCATTACCCGCTAAAATTTACGCTAACGAAGGGGTTGCCCAAATGTTATTTTTTGGCGGTGATGAAGTGTGTGAAACCTCCTATAAAGACCGAGGTGGTAAGTACCAAGGTCAAGAAGGCGTAACCTTACCTAAAGCTTAGGAACACTAGCTTGCGTGCAAAGGTATTTGTCGTTTGGTTTTTTTAGCAGAGACTCGATAGTGGGTGGCATTTGTATATAAAAACCATTTTCTTCGATACCTTTTAAGACATCGGCAGCATTTTCGCGTGCAAGCTTACGTTCGGGTGTAATTTCTAACTCCATAACGTACTCAGGTTGTCCTATGCTTCTGAGTAGGTCAGCAGGAATGCTAGAGAAATCATCTTGTTTTGCTAGGTATAAATACAACCCTGATTTTTTATTACTTCTATAAATAAAACACTGCACGAAAAAAACCTCTTAATTAATAAAGCGATATTATCGCACCAAAGTCCTTATGAATGAACCTGTAATTGACCCTAAAAAATTCTTTAAAACTGCTCTTTATTTTGAAAGTTCGTTGATTTTAGTGGCTATTATTTTAGGCGCGATTGCACAAATCAACCCTTTTGAATTTATTGATTTTAATGAGCGTGTATTGCTGAATGGCTTAATTGGGACTTTGCCACTCTGTGTGATTTTTTTAGCATTGAATCATCTAAAAATAGAGCCATTATTAAAGATTAGAAAAATTTTACACGATACGTTAGGTGCCAGTTTGGTTGATTTGCACTGGACCGACTTATTTGTATTAGCGGCAGTGGCTGGAATTTCGGAAGAAATCTTATTTAGAGGGGTGATACAACCTTGGCTAGAAAATTCCTGGGGCATTGTGGCGGGTTTAATTATCAGTAGTGTTCTTTTTGGCTTAGTGCATGCTGTTACCTTACTGTATTTTATTTTGGCTGCGAGTGTCAGTCTTTATTTAGGCATGTATTTGGATTATGAAAATACCCGTAATTTAGTCACCCCAATTATTATTCATGGCCTTTATGACTTTTTCGCATTTATGGTTATCTTGCAGTCATATCGCTTAGAACAACAAAAAGAGAAAAAGTAATGGAATTATCAGAGCAGCAAGAGCAAGCCGATTTATTATTAGCTGGCGTGGTACGAGGTTTTAGCCTATTAGTTTTAGGAATATTGATTTCGCTTTGCCATGTTTATGCGGATGTTATTCAGCTTAATTGGGCTGAGCAAGATAGGGTATGGATCAGAACTGTTTTTTATATTGTCGCTATGCTTACTTTTTTAGTGATGAAATTTGTCCGCCATGTTTCATTGCAGCTCAATTTAAAGCCAAGTGAAAAATCCGCTAAATCACGGTATTTAAAGACAGTGATTGTTTCTATGTTGATAGCTGAGAGTATTGGGTTATATGGTTTTATTATGTTTAGGCTAGGAGATGGGCTTAATACGGTTTATATTTTTTCTATATTAGCCGCATTAGCCATGTTTTTGCACCGCCCTAAAGTTGAAGAATACCGGATGATTTTGCAGTCTATTGAGTAGTGCCTAAATAAACACATTTAACATTTTTGTAAGGTGGTTTGAACGCAGCACCGGTTTTTTAGGGGTGCTGCGAGCCCCATCACTCCCACTTAAAAAACATCCTTCCTTTTTCTCAATTCTGTGAAAACCTCAAGCTCTGTTGCTGCTTGTAAATTAAGCGTCGATCTAATTTCAGCGCTATTAGCACGTAAAAAAGGGTTAGTCGCAAGTTCTTGATGTAAGCTGGTAGGAACGGTAGGGAGCTTGTTCGCTCTTAGCTGACTGAACTGCTCCACCGTATTGATGAGCTGAGTATTGTTTGGCTCGATTGTTAGCGCGAATTTTGCATTAGCAAGGCTGTATTCATGAGCGCAATAAATTAGCGTGTCTAAAGGTAGTTGTTTAAATGTGTTTAATGATTGCCACATTTGCTTTGCCGAGCCCTCAAATAATCGTCCGCATCCCATAGAAAATAAAGTATCACCACAGAATAATGCATTAGCTTCAGGCAAATAAAAGGCAATATGCCCTAAAGTATGCCCTGAGCATTCAATCATTTTTAGAGTATATTTTCCTAGTGTGATGGTCTCATTATTTTGTAAAGCAATATCAATTTCAGGGATGCGTTTGGCATCTGCTTTTGAACCGATAATGCGGCATTGGGTTGCTGCTTTTAAAGCGCGGTTTCCACCGATATGATCGGCATGGTGATGGGTGTTGAGTATATAAGTAAGCTGCCAGTTATTTTCTGCTAGTGTCGTTAAAACAGGTTCGGCCACAGCAGGGTCAACAACGGCGGTCTCACCTGATTCCGTTTCATGAATCAGGTAAATATAATTATCCTGTAAGACAGGAATTTGCTGGATTTGTATCATACTTTATGAGGTAAATGAATGTCGCTAATAATGCCTGCTTCTGGGTCATTGAAAATGTCATCGTCAAGAGTATTTTCACCCCGAGCAACAATGCATGTCACTGTAGCATCGCCGGTAATATTAACCATGGTGCGCATCATATCTAATAAGCGATCGACACCAATAATTAAACCGATACCTTCAACAGGCAAACCAACTTGATTAAAGACCATAGCGAGCATAATTAAACCCACACCAGGAACGCCCGCAGTACCAATAGAAGCTAAGATAGACATGCCAATGATGGTTAGGTATTGCACTAAGCTTAGGTCGATTTGGTAGACATTAGCGATAAATACGGTGGCCACACCTTGCATAATAGCCGTGCCATCCATATTAATCGTTGCGCCTAAAGGCACGGTAAAAGCAGCGGTGGTATTATCAACCCCAATCCGTTTTTCGACAGCTTGAAGGGTAACAGGAATGGTTGCATTTGAGCTGGCTGTACTAAAAGCAAAAACATGGGCCGCGCGCATTTTTTTGATGAAAATTAAGGGGTTTAATTTAGCCAAGAAAATGAGTAATAAAGAGAAGGTTCCGAAAGCATGTAGTAATAAGCACAGAGCAACAACTGAAAAGTAGCCAATCATCGGCAGAATGAGAGAAAATCCTTGTTCTGAAAAAGTTTTAGCCATTAGAAAAAATACACCAATGGGTGCAAAGTCCATGACAAGGGTAACTACTTTCATCATCACTTCATTTAGTTTCTCAGCGGTTTCAGCCAGTTGCTTGCCTATGTCCCCAGTCATTAACATGGCAATCGCAAACAGAATAACAAAGAAAATAATTTGTAACATATTACCTTGAGCAAAGGCTTCAATTGGATTACTAGGGATTAAGTTAATAAACACATCGCTGATAGGCGGGCTATCTTTAGCCACAAAATCAGTCGTCATGCTTTGGGCGTTGAAATTTTTTCCAGGCGCAATGCTAATAGCAACAAGCAAAGCTAAGGTGATCGCGAGTCCTGTGGTTGTTAGATAGAGTAAAAATGACTTTAAGCCAATGCGCCCCAGCGTATTAATATCTCCAATGCCGCAGACACCGCAAATAAGTGAAAAAGTGACCAAGGGAACAACTAGCATTTTTAAAGCATTGATAAAAGCAGAGCCAATGACATGAAATAAGCCATTAACAAGGTAGTCTTGGATAAATGATTGCTCAGCAGCAAAGGTATTAATCAGGCTACCTAAAATAAGCCCAAAAACCATGGAGATAAGAATTTTATTAGTGAGTGATGTTTTTTTCATTGTTGGGTTTTGAGTAAAGCGAAATTATCAAGGGAGATGATAACTTTAGTAGAATGAAGAGAATGGCTACGTGAGAAGCATTTGCGACAACATATTTAACATTTTTGTGGAATGGGTAGAACGTAACAACTGTCTTTTTAGGTGTGCAGTGAACCCCATCAATTTCACGTAAAATAATGATGGGGTTCACTACGAGTTCTAACGGGTCGCAAAAAGACGCTCTACCCATCCTACGCAAAACCTTAGCTGAAGTTTATTTTAGCTTCTAAGTCATTACTTGAATCAGCATTTCTGAGCGCTTCTTCTAAGGTAATTCTTTTGGCTTTATAAAGTTCTAATAAAGCATCATCAAAAGCACGCATACCTTTGCTTCCACTAGTTTTCATCGCTTCTTTAATTTCATTAAGGTCACCTTTTAAAATTAAATTAGCGATATGCGGTGTGTTGATCATTATCTCGATAGCAGCACAGCGTTTACCTTCAGAGTCTGGAATTAAGCGTTGCGAGATGACGGCATTTAAGTTGATCGATAGATCCATAAATAATTGCTTATGCTGTACATTAGGGAACATATTAATAATACGCTCCATCGCTTGGTTGGCATTATTAGCATGCAAGGTGGAAACACATAAATGCCCTGTATTGGCTAACTCTAAGGCCGCTTCCATGGTTTCTCTATCTCGAATTTCACCCACTAAAATAACATCAGGCGCTTCTCGTAGACTTGCTTTTAAGGCACGAGCATAAGAGGCCGTATCTACACCGATTTCGCGCTGGTTAACAATAGACTTTAAGTTAGGGTGAGAAAATTCAACGGGGTCTTCAATGGTTAAAATATGTCCAGCGGCATTCATATTACGATGGTTAACCATCGCGGCTAAAGAGGTTGATTTTCCAGAGCCTGTTCCTCCTACCATCAATAATAGCCCGCGTTTTTCCATAATTAATTCAGATAAAACTTCAGGAAGATTTAAGCCATTTATCGTAGGGATTTCAGAGGGAATGAGGCGCAGTACTAAGCCAATTGTGCGACGCTGATAAAATGCATTTACACGAAAGCGAGCGCTGTCATCATGCAAGGCGATAGCAAAGTCTAAATCTTTATTGGCTTCAAACTCTGCAATTTGCTCATCATTCATAATACCGTAAGCAGCGGACTTGGTTAATTGCGGAGTGAGCAGAAAACTATCGAGTTCAATGGCTTCTCCATGAACTTTTGCTTTGACAGGCGAGCCTGCTGTAATAAATAAATCAGAAGCTTCAAGTTCTACTAATTTAGCTAAATAAGGAAATATATCCAAGGCAACTGTTGGCTCAATACCTAGTACCTGCGTATTTTGCAAGCTAGATGCTGTTTGTTCGAACATGTCTTTTTCTACGATGACAGGGCTAATGAGTATAGAAAGACCTGATGATTGCTCATTGACTTCGATAGTGCAGTCAATATTATTTAATAGAGTTGCAGAAAATTCTAATTTCTTTTTAGATGAAAACTTAAGTCGTTGATGATCGGTTGTTAGTGACCTGAAAATAATTTGTAAATCTTCATCACTTAATAAGGCGTTGCCGACAGCTTTGACCTGTTTATTTAAACGGAGGCGTGGAGCAGAGTGAGGGCCTAAATATAAACAGTCGGCATTTTTTTCGACCATTAATTTGAGGTAAGGGTTAATATCCATAGTGGTTCCGTTAAGTTAATGATTGTAATTAATGCGATATTTTAGTCGTCATGGTCATCAGTTGATTGTAGAGATAAGCCGCTCTCTTCTTCACTAACGCCGCCCGCAAGTTTAATTTCTAAGCGTAATTCATTGGATGAATCAGCATTTTTTAATGCCTCTTCATAGCTGATTTTCCCTTCTTGGAATAAACCGAAGAGAGATTGGTCAAAGGTTTGCATACCCAGCTCCCGAGACTTAGCCATAATAGGCTTCATGCCAGATACATCCCCCTTGGCAATTAAATCAGAAATAAGGGGTGTGTTGATTAAGATTTCAATTGCTGCGCATCGTCCACCATCTACTGTTTTTATTAATCGTTGGGAAATGATGGCTTTTAAGTTTAATGAAATATCTTGTTTTAGCTTTTTTTGTGTTTCTACAGGGAAAAAACCAAGAATACGGTCAACCGCTTGGTTGGCATTGTTGGCGTGAAGGGTTGCCATGGCAAGGTGGCCTGTTTGAGCAAATTCTAAGCCAAAATTCATAATACTTTTATCTCGGATTTCACCGAGTACAATAACATCGGGTGCTTGACGTAGCGTATTATGTAAAGCAATTTCCCAGTCATCGGTATCAACGCCGACTTCTCGCTGCATAATCACACAGTTCTTATGGGGGTGTACATACTCAATCGGGTCTTCAATGGTGATAATGTGGCCATGACTATTTTCATTGCGATGGTCAATCATGGCAGCCATTGTAGTTGATTTACCTGAGCCCGTTGCCCCAACCATAATAATTAAGCCATTTTTAGCCGTAATAATCTCTTTTAAAACAGGCGGGAGGTCTAATCCATCAAGAGTAGGGATGTCAGAGGCAATGGTTCGTAAGACTAAGCCCTGCATGCCTTGCTGTACATAAGCATTAACACGAAATCGACATAGGCCGGCAGGCGAGATTGCAAAATTACACTCTTTAGTCTCTTCAAATTCTTTTAATTGCTTATCATTCATTATGCACTGAGTTAGTGCTCTAGAGTCATTGGCGGATAAATTTTGCTTAGAGACAGGGGACATAAGCCCCTTAACCTTTATTGCTGGTGGAAACCCAGCGGTAATAAATAAATCAGATCCATCTTTTTCTACCATTAATCTTAATAATTTAAGAATAAAGGTCATCGCTTCTTTTTTTTCCATGAGAATCCCTTTGGGCGTGTGTCAGTAAAATAGTAAACTTTCTAAGTTTGCAATAAGCTCTACTCATTTGCAAGATAATGCTGAATTAGTCTTTAAGTGGGCTGAACTAATACCCAAGGCTTGATGACAACAGACCACATAATATGGTCATTTTTGATCCATTTTTCTGCCTGTTGGTCGGAAACTAACTGCACTTTATTGCTGGCCATCCATTGGCTTACTTGTTGTTTATCATCATTAGAAAAAGCATTGGCTGCATCGATTAAATCGATTTCGGGTGCGATATACACAGCGTCTCCACTGGCGAAAAAACGCTGTAATGCAGACCATTCGATTTTAGCAGTTTCTTGGTTAATATTTTCTTGGGTCATTATTTTAATAGGAAGTAGTTAAGTTATGTTTGGCAGTATTTGCAATAGGTGGTGGTTCTATTGGCTTGTTTGATGCTAATTAATATCTTTTGGCAGTTGATGCAGGCTTCTCCAGAACGTCCGTAAGCCTTTAACTCCTGCTTGAAATAGCCTGGTTTACCATCACTACCAACAAAGTCACGTAGGCTGGTACCACCTTTTTCGATTGCTAAAGAGAGTGTTTCTTTTATGTTTTTGACGAGTTTTTGGTAGCGAGCGAGTGATATATTTCCGGCTGCGCGCATTGGGTTAATACCTGAATCAAAGAGTGCTTCTGTACAGTAAATATTACCCACACCGGTGACAATTTTCTGATTCATTAAAAACTGTTTGATGCTGACTTTTTTATTCCGAGAAATTTGATAAAGGTAAGCGCCAGTAAAATCATCACTTAAAGGTTCGGGGCCTAAATTAGCAAGCAAAGGGTGATTATCGGGTTCTGCGCCGAGCCATAAAACAGCGCCGAAACGGCGTGGGTCAGTTAATCGTATGCCTTTATGGTTAGCAAAAAATAAATCAAAATGATCGTGTTTTTGAATAGGACTATCTTCAGTGATAACGCGTAAACTGCCTGACATACCCAAGTGGATTAGTAAGGTGCCGCTACTGAAATGCAATAAGAGATATTTTGCTCTACGAGTGAGGCTATTGAGCGTTTGTTGCTCAATTAATTCAGGAAGCTCAGGAGGAATAGGCCAACGTAAAGTGGGGAAGCGAATAGTAACTTTAGTGGCGATCTGCTTTTCTATATGCGGCGTAATACCGCGTAAACTGGTT
>DAOUSK010000171.1 GCA_030627265.1 Methylococcaceae bacterium | reverse complement strand
TTAATTAGTTTTTTACGCAAAAACTTAGGCAGCCTTCCCGTTGTGCCTGTTAGCACTAAAGAAAAACCCGTTAGCACAATGACCCAATGGCTACTAAAAAATGAATCGCCTGCTGATTTATTAGTTGAAGATGAATGTGAATTACGCTCGCCTGAAGAAGCAGGTGGAATTATTCGTTGTAAACGCCAAGACCTTGCTGCGCCAGAAATTAAAAACCACCTCGATACAGGCAAGCAAGTGATCAAATTAGCACTCAGCTGGTCTGACCGACTTTCTTTTGTATTAGATGAAAATTTATCAGTCAAACGCTTAAAATTTTTAGATTTGGTACAAGATCAAGTTGCCGATACCGAATCAGATTCTGCTGAAGATCAGTTTGATGTTGATTTCACTATTATGTCTCAAGAATTAAGTAAGTTTTTACCTCGCCTACTTGATTTATTTGGCGGCGAAAATATTCGCTAATGTTTAAACTTATCCGTAAAAAACAGTTGTTGATCATTAGCTTATTTCTAGCAAGTAGCTCTTTACAAGCTACTGTTTTTTTATTGCCTGAAAACCCAAGTGACAGCTTGATCAAAGCAGAAGATATGCTCACTAATAGCCAAACTTTTGCGGGTCAAAAAGATGATTTATTAGATATAGCGCGGCGTTTTGACCTAGGGCAAAACGAAATTGTTCGACTGAACCCAACCGTAGACCGCTGGCTACCTGCAATGGATGCGCCTATCCAATTACAAAACACACGTTTATTACCCGATAGCACACCCAAAGGAATCATCCTTAACCTTCCTGAGTTTAGACTGTATTATTACCAAGCTCTGAGAGGCGATAAACCCGCTAATATTTTAACTCACCCTATTAGTGTCGGACGGCAAGACTGGGAAACACCGCTTGGCAAAACAACAATTGTCGCAAAAAAAGAAAATCCTGCTTGGCGTCCACCTGCATCAATTAAAAAAGAACATGCAGAAAAAGGCGACCCTTTACCCGATATTGTGCCCGCTGGCCCAAATAACCCACTCGGTTTATTTGCTATGCGCTTAGGTATCCCAGGGTATCTGATCCATAGCACCAACAAACCTTTTGGCGTTGGATTGCGTGTCAGTCACGGCTGCATTCGCATGTACCCAAAAGATATAGAAAAGCTATTTCCACTGATAAAAGTAGGCACAGATGTGACTATCGTCAACCAACCAGTAAAAGTTGGCTGGTTTGACGGTGCTTTATATATTGAAATTCACGAACCGTTAGAAGAACATCAATTTGATGATTTAGTGAGTATCAGCCTAGATTTAATTGAACAAGAAAATAATGGGCAATTACTTATTATTGATAGCAAAGCATTAAAGCAAGCCATTACTCAGAAAAATGGTTTACCTGTAAAAATTTACGAAAAGCCAAAATTAAAGCCGATTGAACCTCAGCCCGCTACTCCAATAGCTAAAACCATATTATTCTAGCATCATAGCCCGTATGGAAGTACGGAATACGGGCTATCTACCTCATAAAACCTTCAACCAATTATTAGTATCTCTACTATCCCTAATTAATTGATTACCAGAATCATGAATCTCCCCTTTTGCCAGCCGATCATAAAGCACAACATTAACCGTTGCGGCCAAATTCATACAACCTACCGTTGGTATATAAACAACAGCATCTGCCTTATTGATAATGTCCTGACTAATCGAACCATCTTCAGGGCCAAAAATATACAGTGCACTCTCAGGGTGCTTAAACTCAGGTAAAGTAAGCGCATTCTCGACTAACTCGATACACACAATCTTCATACCCTCAGGCACATCATCAACAAGGCTCACCACCTCCGATAAAGAAACACTTTTCCCTATTCGTCGGCTGGTATCTGCTAACTGCGCTCTACCCTGCATTGCTCGTGCATAACGATTCCCTGTATAAACCACACTACCTACCTGATAGTTAGCGGCGGCACGCATCACTGAACCTACATTTTCTGGGCCTTTAGGATTACATAAACCCACGATTACACTTTCTTTGGTCATTTACTTTATCAACTCCACAATCATTTAACTTTTATTAGACATATACAACGCCCCAAAAGCCTCTAAATACGTTAAATATAAACGCGTATCAAACTCTAACTGCTGATAGTCAGGTTCCATATGCTCACATAATTTATAAAATGCTTTGTTATGCTCTTTTTCTTTTAGATGCGCTAGCTCATGCACCACAATCATACTTAAAAATTCTATCGGTGCATGCTTAAAAACAGAGCCAATTCTAATTTCATTTTTAGCTTTTAATTTATTTCCCTGAACCCTAACAACAAGACTGTGCATGCCTAAAGCTTGATGCAACACATCCAAGCGATCATCATAAACGACCTTACTCAAGGCATTAGACTTACGTATAAACTGATTTTTCAAGCCAATCACGTACCCATAAAGCGCTTTACTGTTTTTTATATCATGCTGCTTTGGATACTTCTTTAACAAATAATCCGCCAAACGATCCTCTTTAATCATTTGCCTTATTTGTTCTTTTACAGCTTCGGGGTAGCCTGCGATATATCGTAAATTATCCACCAAAATATCTTAACTCCAAGGAGGAAGCTCACCACTATAAGCCACAAAATTTTTATCGACGGCTTTTGTCACCACACCCTGCAAGGTTTTTTTAGCAGCCGAAGGCTTGGTTGATTTTTTTGCACCTGCTGCATCCTCAAGCCATTGAGAAAACTCACCCAATGCTGAACTATCAGGCGCATACCATTTCTTTTTAGCGGGGTCCCAACGCGCACCAAGCGCTTTAGCCGCATCTTTTTCTGCATAAGGAACATTTAAATAATTTTTAGCTGCCATACATCCTTCAAAATATTAGTTTGTTTTAATTTTATAACCATTACAATCACTTAACATATTTTCGTATCAATACAGGCTAAAGACCTGCGCCCCTTTTACGTATTTTGTTAAGGTTTTTCGTAGGATGGGTAGAGCGTCTTTTTGCGAAACCCATCACACTACACGTAAAATTGATGATGGGTTTCACTTCGCACCTAAAAAACAGGTGCTACATTCTACCCATCCTACGAAACTGCGCTCCATTAATCAGCAATCACGCCCGCTTGAGCGGCAAATCAGCTTGATCTAACGCATTTCCATTAACCCAATCAATCAGCTTAATCACTTTCATCGCGCTCGCATCATCAAACACACCGACCAAGCCATCTTGATGTACATTGGTAAAAGGCGGTTGAAACAGCATCCCTTTATCAATCGTGCCATTTTTGGTCAAATAACCAATAATATTATTAATAAAAGTCATTTGATCAGCACGTAAATGACCGGTTTGAATAAAATCAGCAAACGCGCCTTGCGCCGCACTCGCATCCAAACCCACAATACTACGAATAAACACGCCTAACGGCTTATCACCATAATTATCAATGTAATCCTGTTTTGTGCCAATCGTTTTACCATCAAACAAAATTATTTCCAATGCATTGATCTCTGTTTCAGTAATCGGCTTATTGGTTTTTAATTTTTGAATC
>DAOUSK010000168.1 GCA_030627265.1 Methylococcaceae bacterium | reverse complement strand
ATTAGGTTTATTGTTTGGTAACTTGCAAGATGCACAAGAATTCAATGAATTAACCACCGAGTATCTCAACAAGCAAATAGAAAATGGCTTTCTTTATATTGATAAGATGTCACACACCATCAATGATTTTAGGGATTTTTTCAGCCCCGATAAGCGGCGTGCAGTGTTTAGCGCAAAAGAAGCGATTGATGACGCAGTGCAACTTGTTGAGGCAAGCTTTAAAGTACATAATATTGAAATTACATTAGATATACCTAAAGATATTGAGGTATATGGTATTCTTAATGAATATGCTCAGGTTGTTTTGAACTTATTAAGCAATGCGAAAGATGCGATTGTCATGAACAATGGCAACCGAGTGATAGCAGTGAGCTTAAAGGTTGTAAAAGAAAAAGTGTATTTAACCGTACAAGATACCGGCGGAGGTATTGACGAAGACGTTTTAGGCCATATTTTTGAGCCGTACTTTTCATCCAAAGAAGGCGGGATGGGGATAGGCTTATATATGTCTAAAATGATTGTTGAAAGTAGTTTGCAAGGGTATATTGAAGTATGCAATGAAAGTGATGGTGCAAAGTTTTCGATAGTCGCGCCAGTGCTGGCTAATAATAATGAATATCAAAAAAATACGCTATCTCACCAATAGCAGGAGCTTACAATGGAAGGTCTCAAGCAAGAAAATAATACTGAGAAACTATATCTTCAATCACTTAGTATTTTATATGTGGAAGATGAAGATGAAGTACGAGACCAGCTGACAACGTATTTAAGACGACGTTGCCGCAAGGTTTATACCGCAGCAAATGGTAAAAAAGGCTTAGAAGCCTATCAAAGATATCGTCCAGATATTATTGTTACTGATATTTTGATGCCGGTCATGGACGGGCTGATTATGGCCGAATATATTCAAGAAATTTCTTCACAAATCCCCATTATTGTCACCACGGCTTTTGAAGAGCCGCGATATTTTCATAAAGCGATTGAACTGGGTGTTCAGCAGTACGTTAATAAACCTGTCAAATTACCGACGCTTGAACAAGCGCTATTTAAATGTGCGCGAACTCTTAGAGCAGAAGCGGCGTTAAAAGAAATAGAAGAGCGCTATAAGGTTTTATTTAAGCTATCACATATTGCAATTTCTGTGGCAGATGTAGAAAGTGAAGATAAAAGCATCATCATTGAAGGGAGTGATATAAGCCAAGGGACAGAAGGTGTTTTAGTTGATTGTAATGATGCTTTCTTGAACTTAATTGATTATCAAGATATTGATGAGTTAAAAGAGCATGACTTAAATATTTACTCATTAATGACGGATAAATCAGCGCAAGTTTTTAATAAGCTGGTGAAAAAAGAGTTATTGGTTAGAGGGTTTTCATCCGAATTTGAAATAGACTTACTCAGTAAAAATAACACTAAAATCCCTGTGATTGTTCAGCTTATTCTACGCTATGCTGAAAATGGTAAGCCGATAGAAATATGGGGTGTCATGCGTGACATTCGTGAGCGGCGTAAAGCAGAAGAAAAGTTACGCTTAGCCGCCCAAGTATTCGAGTCATCTAAAGATGCTATTTTTATTTGTGATAATACAAATAAAATTGTTTCAGTCAATCAGGCTTTTACACAAATCACTGGCTATGAGTTTGATGAAATCATAGGAAAAAATCCTAAAGTTTTACAATCAGGCCGACATGACGAGGGATTTTATCATTTGTTTTGGGCTGATTTATTATCTAAAGGCTACTGGCAAGGAGAAATTTGGAACCGGCGTAAAAATGGAGAAACCTTCCCAGAATGGTTATCTATCAGTTTAGTTTATGACCATGACCATGAAATATCGCATTATATTGCTATATTTAGTGATATTTCTGATGTGAAAACGTCTGAGGCACATATAGAGTTTTTAGCGAATTATGATCCTTTAACTCAATTACCTAACCGTCGCCTATTTATTGACCGCTTAGATCAGGCGATTAAAACGGCGGCGCGTGAGAAAACGCGGTTAGCGGTATTATTTTTTGATTTAGATCACTTTAAAACCATTAACGATTCTTTAGGGCATAGTATTGGCGATAAAATGCTCATTGAAGTTGCTGCGCGTATCAGTGACTGTATGCGTGAAATTGATAGCGTTTCTCGCTTATCAGGTGATGAATTTGCGGCGGTAATTACGGATATTACTGATATTGGTGATGTCATTAAAGTCGTTAAAAAAATTATTGTTGCCATACGTACGGCATTTAAAATTAATGATTATGAATTACATGTCACCATCAGTACGGGAATTAGTGTTTACCCTAATGATGGTGAAAATTATGAAATTTTATTGAAAAATGCAGACACCGCGATGTACTGTGCGAAAAATAGTGGACGTGATAGCTTTGAGTTTTTCTCTGCATCAATGAGTACCAGAGCCTTAGAAAGATTGTCTTTGGAAGGGAGTTTGCGTAAAGCAGTAGAAAATGAAGAGTTGCTTATTTATTATCAACCGCAAATTGAAGTCAATACAGGAAGAATTGTGGGCATGGAAGCCTTGTTGCGCTGGCCACACGCTGAATTAGGTATGATTTCGCCAGAAAAGTTTATCCCTTTAGCGGAAGAAACGGGATTAATTATTCCCATCGGGAAATGGGTATTAGCTGAATCTTGTCGACAAAATAAAGCCTGGCAAGATCAAGGACTGGTTGCCGTTCCTATTGCTGTTAATGTGTCGGCAGTGCAGTTTAGGCAGCATAATATTATGGAACTGGTTCAGGCCGCATTATTAGAAACGGGCTTAAAGGCGCGCTATTTAGAGCTAGAATTAACAGAATCTTTATTAATGGATTGCTCTGAATATAACGTCACCCTGTTGCAAAATTTTCAGCAGTTAGGTGTGAAGCTATCGATAGATGATTTTGGAACAGGGTATTCATCATTTAGTTATTTAAGCCGCTTCCCAATTAATAAACTGAAAATTGATAAATCCTTTTGTGATGGTACTCCAGGGAATAAAAGCAACGCTTCCATTGTTAGCGCGATTATCAGTTTAGGGCATGATTTAGGTATGGTGGTCATTGCTGAAGGGGTAGAAGAAGAAAAACAGCTTAACTTTTTAGAAGCGCACCAATGTGATGAAATTCAAGGCTATATTTTTAGTCGCCCTGTACCCGCTGATGAAATGGAAGCTTTACTTAAAAAAGGGCGTATCAAGTTAAGTAATTAACTGATGCTATGCAGAATTACTTAAATTCACCTTAAGTTATTAAGCATTAACGGTTATGAAATAAAGCGTACAAGGTAGGCTGGGTTAGATTTGTAAGCGTAGCGCGGCAAACGTAACCCAGAATTTTACGCACATTTAGACACGCTGGGTTACAACTTTATTGCTACGCAAGATCACTTAAAAGCCATTAAGTTACGCATATCGAGCGGGGCGCAGACTTTTAGTCTGCTTAACGTGAAGGCTAAAGCCTTCGCCCCAAATATTGAAACACGCATCTTATCCGCCTTTGCAAAAATAGGCTTAATATAAGTCGATCGGGTCTATATCTAAAGACCATTTAACTTTACGCGCGAGCTTTAATTTAGATATTTCGGGTACTAAATAATTTAAAAGCTGGTGTAAGGATTTACGCTGATTATT
>DAOUSK010000041.1 GCA_030627265.1 Methylococcaceae bacterium | reverse complement strand
TAGGTTGGGCTGAAGCATGAAGCCCAACCTACAAAACCTGTTTTCTAAGGTTATTATTGAATATTTTCAAGCCTCTAAAGAGTCACTTTCTTCGTCTTTAATAATGTAATTAGCTGCTCAGAAAAATCATCGGGTAATTGTGCTTGTACAGGTACAAACCAATGCTTATCTGTGGCTAATGTTTGGCATTTAATGGCATCTTTTTCTGTCATAAAAATAGCATCAGCACCTTTATGGCTAATATCCGAGGCAGTAAAAACATAATGGTCTGGAAATGCATCTTGACTGCTTTTGATATGAAATTTTTCTAGGTGTTTAAAAAATCGCTGTGGATTGCCAATTCCTGCCAGTGCATGGCAATTAAGCTGGCTAAATTCATAAAGTGATTTTTTCTCACCATTTTGCATATTAATCGCAACATCTCCTTCTAGCTGCATATAAATTTCACCTTCGTCAGCTTCTCCGCCGTTGCATACGGTAAAATCAACTTCCAACTTTCTTTCTTGTGGTTCTCTTAATGGCCCAGCTGGTAAGCAATAGTTATTACCAAAGCGGCGCTCACCATCAATGACTATAATTTCGATGTCTCGTCCCAATGCATAATGCTGTAAACCATCATCCGATAAAATAACATCGCAGCCTGCTGCTTCAATCAATAAATTAGCGGCATCCACTCTAATTGGGCTAACAGCAACGGGGCAATTTGTTTGTTGTGCAATTAATACTGGCTCATCCCCCATCACACTCACATCGCTTTCTGCGGTCACCTTTTGTGGCCAAACCTCAGACTCGCCGCCATAACCACGGCTAATCACCCCTGGCTTAAACCCTTTTGCTTGTAGCTGTTTTACTAAATAAATAACTAGAGGGGTTTTTCCTGTGCCACCCACGGTCAAATTGCCCACAATAATAACAGGGACGGACACTTTAGTGACTGTTTTACGCCCTGTTTTATATTGCCAACGGCGAAAACGTATGACATCCATATAAATAAATGCAAATGGCATTAGCCACGCTGCAATAAAAAAATCTTTATACCAAATGGTATTCGCCCACTTTGTTAATAATTTATTCATTTTTCTAATCTTTTTGCGTTGCAAATGTAATGTTTTTAAATCCTTGTTTAGCCGCTATATCCAAAACAGAAATAGCTGCTTGTATCGGCGCTCTAGCATCCGCATTAATTAATAAAGGACGCTGTTTGTTGCTAATTTCAGCTAAGGCTTGCGTTAATTGCTCCGGTTTTTCACTACCAACTGCCTTGTCATCTAAAAAATATTGCCCTGCTTGGTTTATTGTTAAGACTAATTGTTTTTCTGGCGCTCGCGCCACTCCTTCTGCTTGAGGCAGTTGGATTTTTATCATGCTTTCTTTACTGAAAGTGGTGGTCACCATAAAGAAAATTAGCAATAAAAATACCACATCAATCATGGGTGTTAAAGATAGTTCTAGTGGCGTACGATTTTTAAGGCGGAATTTCATTTTAGCTCTTCACTAGATCCGTGCATCACTTCAATGAGCTTTAATGACTCATCTTCCATACTTAAAACCAAGCTATCCACCAAGCCATCAAAATAACGATGAAAGATGACACAAGGAATGGCAACTGCCAAGCCTGCTGCTGTGGTAATTAAGGCTTCAGAAATCCCCCCTGCTAAGACAGTAGGGTCACCGACTCCGTGTATCACAATAGCAGAGAAAACTTTAATCATGCCAACCACGGTACCTAATAAACCTAATAAGGGAGTAATCGTTGCAATAGTGCCTAATGTGTTTAAAAATCGTTCTAAATCATGCGCCACTTGCCGACCCGCTTCAGAGATAGATTCTTTCATCACATCTCGGCCTAGTTTTTGGTTTAAAACACCGGCTGCTAAAATAGCGCCTAAAGGCGAGCTTTCTTTTAATTGTTGAATTGTTGTACTATCTAATTTTTTAGATTGCGCGAGCTCCCATACCTGTTTAACCATTTCTGGCGGCACAACCTCGTTTTTTTGTAAGGTCCAAAATCGTTCACCAATAATAGCCATTGCAATCACAGAGCAAAATAATATAGGGATTATTAATAATCCACCACTTTTTATGAGTTCAAACACGTTACTTTCCTTCTATATTTTTCTATTTTTTAGATAAGTGATTATTGAATTATCGCTTCTTAGAACAGTTCAATATCCCCTTCTTCAATTGTCTCTTCAAAAATCCCAGTTGAAACTAAATCTTCATAGGAAAACAATTTATTTCTACCATTTTCTTTTGCGTGATATAAAGCTTGGTCAGCTCTTCCCACAATGTCACTAGCAACCGCATGTTGTTCTAAAATCTGAGTAGCACCCGAACTAATGGTTACTTGCCCCACTCTGGGGAATTCATAAGATTCTATCGCAACCCTAAAGCGCTCAAAAACATCTTTAGCGACGGTACCATTATCGACTTGTACAACAGCAATAAACTCTTCGCCACCAAAACGAAATAATAAATCTTTGGGGCGAAAATTCTGCTTCATTACTTGTGATAACAACAATAAAACTTCATCGCCATAAACATGGCCAAATGTATCGTTAATTCTTTTAAAGTGATCGATATCAATAATTGCAAGCCAAAACTCTTTCCCATGACTTTCTCTTTTATCAGACCCCGTATAAGATTCAACTTTATCGATGCTATTCAGAGTGTCTTGTATTTTTGAAATTTTGTCATCAAATGTTTTTCTATTTAATAAGCCTGTTAATTTATCTTTCTGATTTTCCTCTAGTAAGCTATGAAAATTTTGTGAAATACTTAACAAACTGGTGACCACCATAGTTTCTGAGCTAGTCAGTTCATGAGGCAAAGTTAAAGATAAATAACCTATATGTCCTTTCAGCCCTAAAATGGGATAAACCATACGATATAAGCCATTATGCTGAACCGAATATACTTTTTCAGTTGACTCTATCCATGCTTCTGCACGCTTAATATAATCAGGTACATCACTATAAATAATCTGCACATCTTTTGATTCTACAACTTTAGTTTTATCTGAGCATTGTTCCATTTCTAAGACAAAACGTAACACTCTACAAGGCTCATCTATATTATTAAATTTATAAATACAAAGTTCTTGCGCCTCTAATATATCTGCTAAAGCCTTTAAAAAACTAAATTCAAAAACATCTATATCGCGTATCGCTGTTAAGCGATGCTATTTTCCCTAATAATATACCTGACCCTTCAGATTTTTTAGCCATAAAATAATTTTTCTTCCCTTATTTCTTACTATTATTACTTAAATTTCAAGCACTCAATTTAAGCGCTTATTGTACAATAGACTGAATTGCAATAAAATTTAATTCATTTGGCCGCTGCTTAGCCAAGCTTCATTTTCTAAAAATAACAGACTAATTCAATGATAATTTTTCTAAAAACTCTAAATATCTTTTATATTATTTTTGTACTCTTCTTTATGTTGTGGAGTGCGCCGGCTGTTTATTTTTTAAATATTTTCACTGAAGAAAATTTAAATTTAGCTCTCGCATCTGGGTATGTCGTTTTAATACTACTCCTGCCATTCATCATAAAAAATAAGCTATATCGCCGGTCTGTTACCTTAAGCTTATTTATTCTTATTTTGATTGCATGGGCTCAAGTTAAGCCGACTCATAATAAAATTTGGGCTGATGGCACCAACAAACTCCCTTCTGTAACAGTCGATAATAATAAAATACATATTCGTAATATTCGCGATTTTATTTACACATCGGAAACCGACTACCAAATAAACTACTTAGACAAATCTTATGATCTCAATAACTTAACAAAACTAGACTACATTTTATCTTATTGGGATGGCAATAAAGCTATTGCACATACAATGTTTAGCTTTGGTTTTAACAATGGTGAGAACTTGGCTATTTCTGTCGAGGTCCGTCATAAAAAAGGGGAAGAATATGGTGGTTTTGCAGGTTTATACAAACAATTCGAGTTAATTTATGTGCTGGCTACTGAACGAGATATTTTACAGTTACGCACTAATTTTCGTCAGGAAGATGTTTACCGCTACCCTTTGAATATCCCCCAAGAAACTATTCATGAGTTATTTAATATTGTTATTGCACGGGTTAATGCACTGCATGAAACAGCTGAATTTTATAATACACTCAGTCAAAATTGCTTAACGAGTTTAGCCGCTGACTTTTGGAGTATCGGCGGAGAGAACAATCATTTTGATTACCGAATGCTCGCTAACGGTTATTCTGATGAAATGTTATACCAACGTGGTCGATTAAAAAGCAGCGCACCTTTTTCAGCAATGAAGCAGCAAGCGAATATTAATCAATATACTAAAGTGAACCACTACAACCCTTTTTACTCTAAGAAAATTAGACCTTAATTAGTCCAATATTTGGCTACCATTTTAAGACGGTACAAATTTATGTAGGGTATGCATTGCATACCCTATGATCTGAAAGGTACGCAATGCGTACCCTACTGTAATATCCCACTTTCAGTGCGTAGTCTAATACTTTAAGAAGCGAGTTTATCGCCCCTTAAGCGAATAATAGCTTTGCTGAAATTAACAATGTCACGCATTCAAAAGCGCGTTTGATATATTGATTACCATGTTTGATTGCTAGATGCGTTCCCACATAACCTCCTAACAAAGAACCGAGTAATAAAGCGGGCAACCAATCCCAGCGAATCGTTCCAAAAAAACCTAAGGTTAAAGCCCCCGTTCCATTCCAGAAAAACCCAACTAAAATCAAGGTATAAGCAACGGCGCGTTGATAGTCTAAGCCAAACCAAGCCACCAACCATAAGGTAACGAAAAGCCCTGTTCCTGATGTTAAAGAACCATTTAGAATACCTAACAAGAATAAAACACCTGCTCCTACCAAATACCCGTAAGAATCACGGTGTTTGGGGGAATAATCTTGCCCTAAATCAGGTTTTAATATTGAATACAAACCTAAGCTTCCCGTTAATAATCCTAAGCCTAACAACGCAATTTCTTCTGGTACAAACAATATTGCTCGCGCGCCAATAATCACTCCAGGAATACCCGCCGCTAAAATAATCGCCACAAAATGACGCTCTAATCGCTCATTTTTCAAATACCGTAAGGCAGCCCCTAACCCTAAAGCAACACTCGCTACTTTATGTGTTGCTAAAGCAACTGAAAAACTTAAACCTAAGAAAATTAACGCAGGGAACTGAATTAACCCTGCACCTCCACCACTAAATGATGAAAACGTATTTGCTAAAAAAGAAATAACAAAAAGTACCAACTGCTCTAAATAACCCACTTGTTTCACCAACCTCAATAAATAAAACCATTGTGATAACACTCTTTTATACGGTTCTACCCACCCCTTCCGAAACCTTAATGCTCTTCTTCTGTTAAAGGCAATAAATATTGGTAACTGCCTTTGCGTATATTGAAAAAAACCAATTCAGGCAGGCTCATCACGGCTCCCATGATTGCTTTTTTTAATGTTTTACCTGAATCAAAGGGGAAAACCAACCCGCCATATACCCCATAGCCGACAGACAGTAATAAGTTACCTGTGCCGAATAAAGGGCGACTCCAAATGCTATCATCGGTAAAAAATAAAAATAATGAATCTTGCTCATTAAATTTATAATCTCTCGCAGAAATCGTATTAAACTCCCTCAAAAATACTTTCGCATCATTCTCTTCTGCATACATTATCGCTAATGTCTGTTGGCGAAAAGACCCCTGTGTTTTGACTGAATTGTTTTTAGTTAGGCTATTAAATGATTTAAAAGGGATAAAAGTAGCAAAATCATTCTTTATGTAAGTCCTTAATTGATGCAATGCTTTATCATCAATACCTGATTGTTTAATGGTGCTAAAAATTTCTGTCACGCAGTTTCTAGAAAAAAGATCGTACTGATAAAGCTGTGTTATTTGTTGCTTATATTCATGTTTATAAGCCTCTAAATTTGCTATCGTCGCTTTTACTTTTTCCTCGTCTAATTGAGGGTACATCGCTTTTGGGAAGTTTATCGCTTTGAGCGGTAAACGCTGCTCCCCCGAGACTCTAATCGCTTGAAGATAGTTTAAGCCAGACTTTCTTTCATGGTAATAATTACTTACCACTTCAAACAAACTGTAATCTTTTTCTTTAATTAACTTACTTGAGAATAACAACTCTTTCTGCTTTTTAAGGTAGCTTAGCGCTTGATCCTTTTGCGCCTGAAATAGTTGTGTATATTTTTTAACCTTTGCTTGATCTGCTGTTTTACTGCTTGGCTGAAAGCTATCTAAAAAAACAAATCGTCCCGATTGAATGCTTAAATCTAAGCTTAATATTCTTGCATATAAAACAAAGGCTGCTGCCCCCCAGTCAGGCCTGTTTGAATTTAATAATCGAGTTAGGCTGCTTAGTAATTCATGCTGAAAGGATTTTAAATGCTCTATTTCTGAGCCCTTTAACTTAAAATTTATATCGTCTACAGTAAAATAATCTTTTTCATTCAAAGTAGCCCCGTGCATCATCGTCTTTAGAAATAGCAGTTTGTTGCTTATATCTAAATACTGGCTTGCAAATGAGTACGGAACTTTGACAAACGTATTAGTTTTCAACTTCAGGTCATTTATATCCCATAAGGTATTGGGTATTTCCTTTCTTTTTTTTGTCAGTTCGCTGATTTTTGCATGTAAAAAATCATTGCCATATTGTCGCTCAATGAGCCGTAACAACTTAGCCTGCACGTTTAGCTTGGTATTATTTCTTTGTGAATTGTCAGGTTGGACTGTAAATAATCCAGCACCTTTCAGGCTTAATAAGGGGTGATTAAGCGATTGCTTAAAAAACATCAAATTTCGATTAAGCTCTTTAAAAAGCTTATTTTGTTGTTTTTGCTGAAAAAACATCCCTGTTAAATAGTTATTTAACTGACTATACGTTGCATCGGATAATTCAATCGGCGCTAAATAAAATTGTCGGTTCTCAAGGTAACGATATTGGTAATCAAAATCGAGATTAAGGTGCTTAACTAAACGAATGAGCCCGCCGTCATAATGCTGAAAGTGGAATGTTTCCTTTTCAAACCGTAAGGCAACATGCCCGCCGCTAGCCGAACCTTCGCTGGCATTAATATAGAGGTATTCCAGCGCCTTTGCAGACAGGGGAAGTGGATTAAAAAAATAAAGAACAGCGCACAATAAAAACTGAGCGGTACTTTTTTTATTGTGCACGGCTAAGTAAATCGATGGGTTTTGCAAAAAGGTGCTCTACCCATCCTACGCTATACTTAAAAATAAAAATGTTAAAATTATTATGCAGTAGTACTAATCTTTAGAGTCATAACCTTTTTGCATGAAATCCATTCTTATTACATCTTTAGCAGAAATGCTATTTTTATAGAGTTCATACAAACTGCCGGTAATTTTGGCTTTTTTCAACCCTTTCCCTATTGCCGTTAAAGTATCAGCATCATCTTCCCAATTAGCAATACCCGCTTCAGCCGCTAATTCAGAAATTCCTTTGTTGTAGGTAACGCTATCAAATTCGGCACTGGTAAAATAGACATTCGTGTAATTCATAATTTGAATTTGATAATCTTTTGTATCATCTTCTGATGAAGAACCGCTACTGACCACTGAGACAACAGAATCAGAAACACTTTCAGAGCTTGCTGAAAGACTTTCAGAACTTGCTGAAAAAGAGCAAGCTTGTGTTAAAGGTAAAATCACTGCAGCGAGTAAAAATGATTTAATTTTCATATCAATATTTTCCTAAGGTATTTTTAATAATTTTGTTAAAAGTAACTACTTTGTAGCAATTTCAAAAGCATCGGTATAAATATCATCCATAGCGACGCCTTTTAAGAAGCCTTCCATTTTCATGTTATTAACCATATCTGGGTGGCCACATAAAAATAGGCGTATTTTTTTCCATTCTGATCGGTTTTCTAAAGCAACCGCATCTGCACGTCCCGCAACAAATCCATCAGGAACAGTTGCGCCTGAAATACAAGGAAAATAAGAAAAGTTGGCGTGTTTTTTAGCCACTTCACGCATTTCATTAACACGGTATAAATCTTCTAATACACTAGAGCCATGAAATAAACTAATAGAGCCAGTGTGCCCATTTTCTAAAGCATCATGCAGTATACCAACCAAAGGAGCTAAACCAGTACCTGTACCTATTAAAACTAAGTCTTCATCCGCACGTTCTGGAATATAAAAGCAATGTCCTTGTGGCTCTGAAATAGCAATTGTATCACCAATTTTTATGTCATTATGCAACCATGAACTAAATTGACCGTCGACTAATGCACGTATGTGGAATTCTAAAATACCAGATTCTTGTGGTGTATTAGCAATAGAGTAACTACGCGTTAAACCATCTGCACGCTGTAAATTGACAAATTGACCCGCAAAATACTCTTGAATATCTTGACACCGCACTTTAAGCAGCAAAGTATTCCGATTCAGCATGCTGTTTTCGACCACCTTTCCTTGGCTATATAATTCGGATTGCTCAGGCAATCGAATTTGCATATCTTGCTCAGGGTTACATAAACAAGCTAAAAAATAATTTTGCTTTTTTTGTGTATCTTTCAAACCTTTCTGAGCTGCTTCAGGAGGATTATCTCCTATGCTACGCACCATACAGCTGTGGCAGGTCCCTTTTTTACACGCATAACTCATTTCCACTTCTGCTCTTAATAAAGCATCTAAGACTGTTTCTTCTGGGGCACAGGCATAGATTTTATTATCAATTGTCAATTGCGTCATACTAATCTCTAACAGTTAGTGAAAACAAAAAAGGAGGCATTAAGCCCCCTTTTTATGTGCGTGTTCTTTTTTGTTTGCTAAACGAAGGGCGACGATCTTTTTTATCCGCTTTTTTATGAAAGCGGTCTCGGCTTAACTCTTCATTTTCCCTTTCTTTTTCTTGCTGTAAACGAGGCTTGCTCGCACCTCTTGGTTTAGCTGCTTGCTCAGACCTTCCTTTAAAAGTAGGTGTGATTTTTTCTGTCGGTAAACCAACAAAGGTTAATAAATCATCTAATTCTTTTTGCGTTAATTCGTGATTTTGTCTTGCTCCTAAGCCATCAGGTAAAAAAATCGGCCCATAACGTACACGCATTAAACGACTCACTTGAAATTCTAATGCTTCCCATAATCGACGTACTAAGCGGTTACGCCCTTCTGTTACTGTTACGTGATACCAACGATTAGCACCTTCACCGCCATTAAATTGGATGTCATCAAATTTAGCCATGCCATCTTCTAACTGCACACCTTCTTTTAGCTGCGCTATATGGTCTTCAGTCACGTCACCCAAAATTCGTACTGCATATTCACGATCAATTTCAAATGATGGATGCATTAAACGGTTAGCTAATTCACCATTATTGGTAAACAGTAAAAGCCCTTGGGTATTAATGTCTAAACGCCCAACCGCAATCCAGCGCCCTTTTAATAGTTTAGGTAATTTTTTGAAAACAACTGCTCGACCTTCTGGATCATTTCGCGTAACCACTTCACCGGTTGGTTTATGATAAATAATCACTTGTGTTGGTTGGATGCCAAATTTCTCCCACCTAAGCGGTCTACCTCTTAAGTTAAGTGAGTCACCTTCTTTTAAGCGGTCGCCTAATTTCACAGGCAAACCATTTAAGTTAAGTAAACCTTCTTTTATCCAGCGTTCCACTTCTCTTCTAGAACCAACACCACCTCGTGCTAGTACTTTTTGGATTCGCTCTCCTTCTAAATGAGATGATCCAGAGTCAGCATCTATTTTGCTAGTCGCTTCAACGCGCTCATCATCTTCTAAATAAGGTTTTACATTAATTACGGGGGCTTGTGTTTTCACGAGTGTTATCTTTTTCCAAATATTTAAAGGACTATCAAAGCGATATCTCATCTGTTTAATAGCTTCTTATTTTTTAATTCCAATTTAATACTAAATTGATACTAATTTAATTGTTAGCATTCTACCATGCTGTTATACAGAAACATAATAATTACAAATACTTAGGAACAATATTTCAATCATATCCAAGCAAGTAGCCCGTATGAAGCTTGCGTAATACAGGCATTCGCTGCACTGTTTATCCCGTATTCCGTACCTCCATACGGGCTACGATGCTATGATTGTTGGGCTTCGCAAGCTCAACCTACGTAATCTGCATACTCTTGAACACTTTCACAGTTCCTAAAACCAGCGTCCCTGCTTGATTTTAAATAAAAAATCAACTTAATGGCGACGCTTCAGAGTCTCTAAGAAAAACCCAATCGGTCTCATTTGATTGTTCAGCCGAAAAATAATAGCCTGCGCTAGTGAATTCTTTTAGCTGTTCTGCTTGCTGTATTTTATTTTTAACGGCGAATGCAACCATCATGCCGCGCGCTTTTTTAGCATAAAAACTAATGATTTTATATTTTCCATTTTTATAGTCTTTAAAAATAGGGGTAATGATTTTATGTGCAATACCTTTCTTTTTAACCGCTTTGAAATATTCGTTTGAGGCTAAATTAATTAATTCTGCCGATTGATTATCGCTCATTTCTTGGTTCACTAAATCCGTGATTTTATTACCCCAAAAACTGTACAAGTTTGCGCCGCGTGTATTGCTAAATTTAGTTCCCATCTCTAATCGATAGGCTTGCATTTGATCTAAAGGACGTAATAAACCATATAATCCAGATAAGATACGTAGATTTTTTTGTGCGTACGCAATGTCACCTTGCTGGAAATTATCGACTGCCATACCTTGATAAACATCCCCTTTAAACGCAAATAATGCGGGGCATTCTTGCGCCGAATCTGTTGCAACCCAGTCTTGAAAACGTTGATAATTTAATTCAGCTAGTTTTTCACTAATCCCCATTAAATTTGCAATTTCCTCTGGATTTAACGTTTGTAATTGGTCGATTAATAACTGGCTATCCTCTAAAAAACGTATTTCTGTTGTTTTCATATCGGGATAGCTCGCCTGCATATCAAGTGATTTTGCAGGTGAAATTAGCATAAGCATATTGTTAATATCCTAAGGTGTGATTAGATTTATTTCGGGCGACCAATTCAGCCATGTTTGTTCAGAATCTTCATGTAAATAGAAGGTTTGATGATTGATCACTTTTTTGTCAGCTTCAGAGGTTGGGGTAGCAAAAGCAATGCCACCAATAACGATACTTTCCAAGGAATCCGCTCTAATTTCAACCCCTGAAAAAACCCCCAAATCAACTTTTAGCCCACTAACATTCCAAAATTTGGAATTATCTTGCACTAACGCGGCATATTTTTGCGCAATATAAATATCAATTAAAACTTGCTGCGCATTATTCGCCAAACGAAACCCTCTGACTTCTCCGACTTTAATCTGCCGATACAGCACGGGGTTAGATATTTTAATTGAGCCTAATTTTGGAGATTTTAAGATAACATGTAGCCCTTTTTTTATTTCAGGTAAAAATAATTGCCCCTTAAAGTGGCTTATTTTTTTACCTGTTCCTGGCTCTATTTCTATATAGCTCCCTTTAATTAAGGTACCTAAATGTTTACTTTTAAATAAGCCAATCTCAGCAGATACCAACCAAAACTTAGCACCTTGTCGAGCAAAGTTGGTCGCGCTATCAAATAATTTGGCTTGGGCAATAATAGATTGATTGTCAGCGGCTAGTTTTACTTGTGTTATCTCACCCACTTTAATACCTAAATATTTAAGTTCGGTGCCGGTATTAATTCCTTGCGCCAAATCAAATTCAATTTGTATATTTTTTACATGCTCTTTGGCAATATCAGCATCTTCATAAAGCGGATAGCGCCTTCTGCCCTTATAGACTTTATAAGTACGCCAGCCCTCTACATTAGTAAAGCTTATACCTCCATTTAATAAAGCTTGCACGGATGCCATATCAACCTTAATACCCGATAGCCCCGCTTTTATTTTAAGGCCACTATTACGCCAAAAACGGGTTTTACGTGAGATTAAATGCAAATACTTTTGCTTAATTTCTAGCGTAATCAGGATATTATTTTTAGGGCTTAAAGCATAGTTGATAATTTCGCCAACAGGAATCTTTTTAAAATAGACTTTAGAGCCTATGGTCAAGGAACCGAGTTCATCCGCAGCAATTTGAATAAATTGTGAGCCTGATTTTTCTTTTTCTGGCACTTCTACCTCTGCCATTTCAAAGTCATCATAGAGATGAAATTGACCTCCATTCTCTGCAAGTTCTATCACACCTACGTTAGGGGTATAAAATGCAATGCCCCCCGCAATCAATGCAGCTAATGATTCTGTATGCACAGAAAAATCACTTAAACCTACTTTAATAGAAAGGCCACTTGCATTCCAAAAGCGCGACGATTTTTTAACTAAATGCGTATAACGCTCTTCAATACGTACATTGATTTTCACCTGATCTTCTAAAGCCAATAACTGGTAATCCAGCACTTCACCCACGGGAATTTCACGGAAGTATATTTTTGATCCTCTCACGATAGAGCCTAAATGATCGACCATAATGTCGATATATAAGCTTTTGCTATCATTAAATAAAATCGGGGGACTCTGTAAGGCAGTAAACTCTCTCTGAGATTCGCCAGTACCAGGGTTCATACTAATATAATCACCGGACACAATGGTATCTAGGCCGGTAATTTCAGTCAGTGAAATAGAGGGTTTTACTAACCAAAATCCTGTCGTTTGTCGTAAACCTTCTACGACTGACGGCACGACCTCAGCCATCACTTTAATTTGTTTAAAATTATCACTCATTTGCACAGACTTAACTAATCCTATGCGTACCCCTTTATACATGAGCAATGTTTTACCGGCGGTTATGCCTGCTGCATCTTCAAAAATAATGGAGATTTCAATGCCTTTTTCTTGGAAATTCTGAAATACAATCCAGCCCGCCATTAAAGCGCCGACAAGTGGTAATAACCAAATACCCGATAGCCAATGTTTTTTTACAATATTTACTTTAGTGACTGTCATTCCCTGAATCCCAAATTAATCTTGAATCTAAACATTGTGCAGCAAGCATGGTTAACGCCACCACTAATGCAAATAAAATCGCCGCAGGTTCTAAATTAACCGAAGCCACATTGCCAAATTTAACGATGGCTAATAAAATACTGATAACAAAAATATCTAGCATAGACCAGCGCCCAACAAACTCCACCATACGATACATTTTACTGCGCAGTAACACGCCCTTTTGCCATTTAAATTGTATCGCCAACAATATATACGCTAACGTAATCATTTTTAATAAGGGCACGATGATACTAGCAATAAAAACAATCGCAGCAATCGGTGCCATACCAATATTATATAAATTAGTGATGCCCGACATAATAGTATCCGTGCGCAGTACCCACATTTTATTCAACGTCATAATCGGTAACACATTAGCAGGAATATAAAGGGCAAAACCAGTTAATAATAAAGCCCAACTCCAGCGCAAACTTTGTGGCACTCGCGGATGAATTTTACTATGGCAACGTGGACAATAATGCTGTGCTGCTGAGCTATTATTAATTAATTTGTGGCAATGCCGGCAGCTTAAGTAACCTTGCTTTAATGCTGATTTCATTGCTGGCGCTCAATTAATCGCCAGATTAAATTCTTATTTAATAGCTGTATTTGTAATGCACTGGCTAATAATAAAACGACAAAAGCATAAAGTCCTATCCCCGCCGCCAATTCTGCATCATCTCTTAGCTTAATCGCTGCGACAATAAAACTAAGTAATAAAATATCCAGCATGCCCCAAGCGGTAATCAAATTGTAACTTTTAAAACTAAAAGCTAGGTACCTGCTAGATATTTTGTAATAAACGCGGGTAATCACAAAAAGAAGCAAAGTCATTTTTAATAAAGGAATACAAAAAATACTAATAAAAACAACAACCCCAATCGCTATATTGCCTGTTATAAATAAAGTTTCCAGACAATTTAACATCGACATAGCTTCTGTATGCCCAATCATAGTGAAATTCATAATAGGTAATAACATAGCAGGAAAATACATCAGTAAGCCGGTTAATAAGCACAAAACATCTTTTCTAATAGAAAATGTTGTTGGGTGCTCCAGTACATGAAAGCATTGGGGGCATTGGCTAATATAATCCGCCTCTCGTACCGGACTAAGCTCTATTAATAAGTCACATTTTGGGCATGCACTTAAGCTATCGGTATCTAATGCTGACGGCATCATCCCTTTCCAGTAAGCTTTTTAGTCGTGTTATTAGCTCATCGCTTGGATGAACTCGCCATGCATCACCTAGCTGTAGGGTTGCTTTCTCAGTCCCCGTTTTATAGTTAATAATAACCATGCATTGCCCTTCTGAAAAGGGCTGTAAAGCTGTTTGTAATTTGTGCAAAAAATCTGTCGGGGCTTGCACACAATTCCAGTTAATCACAAGGCAACGCGCAAAATTTTCTCGCGCCTGTTCCATATTATAGATTTTCTCTGCAGTGACACTTAAGCCACCAGTGTAACCATCAATTCTTGCAGACCCTTCAACCACTAACACTTCATCTGATTTGATGATTTCTTTATAGGTTTCAAATACTTCACTATAAATAGCCACATCTAAGCGCGAGCTTTTATCATCTAAAGTCGCAAACCCCATGGTCTGCCCTTTACGATCTAATCGCGTACGCATCTCAACGAGCAAGCCCGCTAAACGAACATCAATTTTGCCACGGGTTTTTTCTACTTTAAACACGACATCGGCAATTTTCCCATGCACTATATGTTTTAATTCACGTCGGTATTGGTCAATAGGATGTCCTGTTAAAAATACGCCTAAAGCCAGTTTTTCAAAACTTAAACGTTCTTTTTCTGGCCATGCTGTGGCGTGCTGTGAATAATCTTGGACTTCATCAACACTACTTTCGGCATTAACCGCTAAACCAAATAAATCATTTTGTCCCACTTCAGCCATTTTACTATGGCGTTCGGCTACTTTAATTGCCGTTGGTAATTCCGCCATGTGGCTAGCGCGATTTTCATCAAAAACATCAAATGCACCACCGCGAATAAGCGCTTCAAAAACGCGTTTATTCACTTTACGCAAATCAACTCGCTTACATAAATCGTATAAGCCTTTAAAGGCTCCATTTTCTTTACGCTCTGCTAATAAATCATCAATGGCTGCTTCGCCAACCCCTTTAATGGCACCAATTCCGTAGACAATTTCCTCGGCTTCATTAACGGTAAATTGATAATGTGAGACATTGATATTAGGTGAGCACACCTTAATTTTCATCTCATCACATTCATTGACTAAAATAACCACTTTATCGGTATTATCCATATCCGATGACATCACCGCAGCCATAAAGGCTGAAGGGTAATGCGCTTTTAACCAAGCTGTTTGGTAAGCAACTAAAGCATAAGCAGCAGAGTGTGATTTGTTAAATCCATAGCCTGCAAATTTTTCCATTAAATCAAAAACATAAGTCGCAATCGATTCTTCTATGCCATTATCGACTGCCCCTTGGGTAAATAACGCGCGTTGCTGCGCCATTTCTTCTACTTTTTTCTTACCCATCGCACGGCGTAATAAATCCGCGCCTCCCAAGGTATAACCACCCATTTCACGGGCAATCTGCATCACTTGTTCTTGGTATAAAATAACCCCGTTGGTCGGCTCCAAAACAGACTCCAAACTAGGATGAGCATATTCTGCTTTCGCGCCATGTTTTACATTAATGTAATCATCAACCATGCCTGATTCAAGAGGTCCAGGGCGAAACAAAGCAACTAAGGCAATGATGTCATCAAAACAATCCGGCTTTAGTTTTTTAATCAGCTCTTTCATGCCGCGCGATTCTAGCTGAAAAACCGCGGTCGTTTGTGCTGCTATTAATAGATTATACGAAGCTCTATCATCACGGGGTATTTGAGTAATATCAACGAGTGGTTTACCTAGTTCTGCTTGCTTTTTATTGATGGTTTGTAATGCCCAATCAATAATCGTTAAGGTTCGCAGACCTAAGAAATCGAACTTAACTAAGCCAACGGCTTCAACATCATCTTTATCAAATTGGGTAACTAAGTTACCCCCACCTTGCTCACAATACAGCGCTGAAAAATCGGTTAATCGGGTGGGCGCAATGACCACTCCACCGGCATGTTTCCCTGCATTTCTTACCGTACCTTCTAAAGATAAAGCCATATCCATTAGAGCTTTAACATCTTCATCGGTATCATAAAGCTCTTGAAACTCGGGGACGGCTTCTAGTGCTTTAGTCAGCGTCATACCAATTTCAAACGGGACTAATTTAGACAGTCTATCTACAAATCCATACGGATGACTGAGTACACGCCCCACATCACGAATAACGGCTTTTGCCGCCATCGAACCATAAGTGATAATTTGCGATACTTTTTCGCGGCCATAATTTTGAGCCACGTAGTCAATCACTTCATCACGTCGATCCATACAAAAATCGACATCAAAATCGGGCATAGAAACCCGTTCTGGATTTAAAAATCGCTCAAATAATAAATCAAATTCTATTGGGTCTAAGTCAGTAATATTCAGTACGTACGCCACTAAAGAACCCGCACCAGAACCCCGACCTGGGCCAACGGGGATATAGTTATCCTTCGCCCACTGAATAAAATCAGCAACAATCATGAAATAGCCTGGAAAACCCATTTGCACAATAGTATCTAATTCCATTTTTAATCGGACATCATAGGCAACCCGATTTTCTTCTAGCGTGCCTTCCCCAATAGCAGGATATTTCTCTAAACGAGCATTCAGCCCTTTTTTGGATTCATCTATAAAAAATTCATCTAGTGACATGCCTTCAGGCACAGGGAAATCGGGTAAAAAGTTTTTCCCTAAAGTCAGCTCAATATTACAACGCTT